>JBAWCO010000073.1:0-5174 GCA_049590315.1 Occallatibacter sp.
CTTCTACGCTGTTATTGTTGATCCGTCACTTGGACGGGTGACCCTTTTTTCACCTTTGCAACCTTCCTGGAGCTGCAATACGGCCACTTTCTCGCAAGGTGAGAGATGGAAGAATACCAAGCTCGACTCCCTCGCGATCCCAGCAAGTTGGGACGATCCGGCAAAAAAAGACTGGATCGGGGAGCGGAAGGCGTTGCCATGACTCCAGACTTATCACAAGATATCGACTCGAAGTATCCTGACTCGCCCGACTTTTTAGATGTGGGCACCCTGTCGATTGCATTGATTGGTCCTAACGCCTCGTTGCGGAAAGCGGTGGCCCGCTCTCTGTCGGACTGTCATGCGGGTGGTGAAGTCCGTGAGTATTCTTCGTATCCTCCGAGTCTGGATGACGTACCGCGGCTGCTGGAAGCGGAATACAACGTAATCATCATCGACATGGAGAGCGACCGCGATTACGCGCTGGAGCTGGTAGAAGCTGTGTGCGCGAACGGTATTGCGACGGTGATGGTGTACACCGCGCATGAAGATCCGGAGCTGATTCTCCAATGCATGCGTTCCGGTGTGCGTGACATTCTGACTCAACCGTTCACGCAGAGCACGGTAGCGGCGGCTCTGATTCGTGCAGCGGCGCGCCGGCCGGCGGTTCCCGCGAAAAAGCTAGCCGGGAGAATGCTGGTATTTCTGGGCTCGAAGGGGGGCGCCGGCGTAACGACGATCGCCACCAATTTTGCGGTAGCCCTGGCCCAGGAACCGTCGCAACGCACACTGTTGATTGACCTGGACCTGCCACTTGGAGACGCTGCGCTCAATCTTGGGCTGGAGGCAGAATTCTCCACGGTAAACGCTCTCCAGGAGGCAGACCACCTGGACCGGGGTTCTCTGTTCAGACTTCTTGTCGAGCACGACTCGGGCCTCAAGGTGCTTGCGGCGCCGGGCGAGTTTCCGCAGTTTCAATCGTCGAAAGAAGCTATAGAAAAGTTGTTGACGGTAGCTCGTCAGAACTTCGATAACGTGGTGGTCGATGTGGGATCGGAGTTTGATCTGGCGGGCACCGCGCTGCTGCGGGATGCGACGACGTTCTACTTGATTACTCAAGCCTCAGTGCCCGAATTGCGCAACTCGCATCGGCTGATCACCGAGTACTTCAGCAGCGGGGTTCCCGCGATGGAGGTCGTGATCAACCGGCATCAGACGCACGCGCTGGGTGTGAGCGACGAACACATCACGAAAGCGCTTACGCGGCCGATTCAGTGGAAGATTCCGAACGACTATGCTGCTGTGCGCCAGATGCAGAGTACCGCGACCCCAATCGTGCATGGGGATTCGTCTTTATCGCAACGAATTCGGGAGATGGCTAGCGTCATAACGGGCCAAACCGTAACCCCGGCAAAAAAGAAGAGCTTTAGCTTCAAGAGTCTGAGTAGAATTGAATCGGCGAAGAATGGATCCGCCGAGGAGGATGGAAGTGTGTCACGGCCGACTCCGTTTTTGATCAGTGCCACCACTCCGTCCAGTTCACTGAAACCTGATGTTGAATTGAGAACGCCGGAGCCATTTGTGTACAGCGCACCCCCGAACCCTCCCTCGAGGACGCTGATTCCGTTTGAACCTTCGACGTTGTACAACGAGGCTCCCATAGTCGAGGAAGCCGCGGACGACGCCGAAATCGAGAAGATCAAGGGGGAAATCTTGCAAACCAGCTACGCGCAAAACCAAAATGAAGACAATGGTCCTGAGACACGGGTATATAAGGGCCTCACTTATATAAAGGGTCCAGATGGCCGATGGCACCTAAAGCCAGAAGAGGGCGAAGATCTGCCGGCGGCTGAAGAGACCCTCGAGCCGGTTCAGGAATCGCCAGAGGTTCTATGGCAGACACCCGCGCCCATTTCGTATGGCACTCCGCTTGGCGGAATCCAGCTTAATGCCACGTCGCCGGTTCCGGGCAGCTTTGAGTATGCCCCTGCGAAGGGCTATGTGCTGCCGACGGGAACGCATACCATCTGGGTAACCTTCATCCCCACGGACCGCGACAGGTACGCGAGGGTGCAAGCCTCCGTGCCGGTCACCGTGACCATGGCAACGCCCATTGTGCGGTGGCCCACCCCTGCCGCCGTCACATACGGCACACCGCTCGGGGAATCCCAGTTGAACGCCGCATCTGTGGTTCCTGGGATATTCACCTATTCACCCGGACTCGGCGAGATACTGAGACCAGGGATTCATACGCTCTCGGTCCTGTTTACTCCGTCGGACACCAAGAAGTACACGACAAAGCAAACAACGGTGACGATCAATGTTCGGAGAGGGACGCCGGTGATTACCTGGCGGACACCCGATCCGATTGCATATGGTGTCGCGTTGAGCGCCAGGGAACTGAATGCCACTGCATCGGTCGCCGGAAACTTCGCGTACACCCCCGGGATCGGCGCTGTGCTTTCGGCGGGAACTCATACGCCCATGGTTGTCTTCACTCCGGAAGAGATTGAAAACTACACCACGGCACAGGCCGCGGTTGCTCTAACTGTGACCAAGGGAAAGCCGATCATCCGCTGGACACCCCCTGCGCCAATTGCGTATGGCACCGCACTGAGCGAAACCGAGCTGAGCGCCACGGCCACGGTTGCGGGAACCTTCACGTACTCTCCGGACAGAGGCGAGATTCTGAAAGCCGGAGTTCAGACGCTTTCGGTAACGTTTATTCCTGCCGACAGCGTCGACTACTCGCGAGCAGAATCAACTGTGCAGCTCACTGTTACCAAAGGCGCACCAACCAGGATCACGTGGCCGGAGCCTGCAGAGATTACATACGGCACCGCCCTGAGCGGGATCCAACTGAACGCCACAGCCTCGGAGCCGGGCGCTTTTGAGTACAGACCCAGCGACGGCGAATACCTGACACCGGGCAAACACACACTCTCCGTTACATTTACGCCCACAGACCCGAACTTCCCGGTAGCGGAGGGATCAGTATCGATTGCAGTCAGGAAGGCGACGCCGACCATCACCTGGCCGGCTCCCTCACCGATACCCTGCGGGACCGCATTGGGCTCTGCAGAACTGAATGCGACGGCGTCTGTACCCGGAAGGTTCACCTATACACCACCAACGGGGGATATACCCGGCGCTGGAATCCGCGTACTTTCAGTTACGTTCACCCCTGAAGAAGAGGCGAACTACACCACGGCGGAAGCTTCTGTGCGGCTGACCGTGACCAGGGCAAAGCCGGTCATCAATTGGTCGGACCCAGCGCCGATTTCATATGGTATGGCGCTGAGCGACAATGAATTCAACGCAACGGCATCGGTTCCGGGAACGTTTGTATTTACCCCGGCAATAGGTACGGTCCTGACCGCGGGAACACAGACGCTTGAAGCAACGTTTACTCCCGAGGACACGGCGAACTACGATACAGCGCAAGCTAGCGTCCAGCTTGTGGTAACGGGATTGGCTCAATTTGAAACCCTCGCGCACGGGCCGATTGAGGTAGATCGGGTCGAGCGGGTGGATCGGGATGACAGGGACGATATTTCCCACATCCTGCAGGCCAATCGGGGAGTTGGAGGTCAATTGCGTCGGATTCAGGGTAATTCTCCTCTTGAAGGAGCGGGTCCGATGGGCGTGCCGTCGCGGTTCGGCGGGCACGAAAGTTCACAGCGGATTGAACGACCAGACGCAAATTCCGATGTACTACAGACTGGGACGAATACCGATAGGTCAGGTGAACAAGAGACGCGCAGTTACAAGGGCGCGACATACGTGAAAGGGGCGGATGGCAAATGGCACATCAAGCAAAACTAGAGGAGACTGTTCCAACAACTCTCCCGGACGATTTTGACGAATGGGATGGTGGGGCCGCGGCACCTCCTTCTACTCTGCCGGACGATTTCGATGAATTCGATGATGCTCCGGCTGCCCCGGCCAGGTCCGCGGCGCCGCAAGCTGTCGTCGCACCACCGGTGGTGAACAAGGTGGCGGAGATGCCTGTGCATCGGGCGCCCGTTGCGCCTCCTGTTCATACCATGCCTTCCCCGGTCCACACCCCGCCGCCAGCGGCGAAACGGACGCAAGAGCTTCCGGCGATGAGGCCGCCTGCCGCGGCCCCGCAACCTAGTGGTGCGGCGCCAGTGGTGAACAGGGCGGCAGAGGCCGCTGCAGCGCAAGCGCAGCCGGCAAGGACCGCCGCGACGCAAGCGCAGTCGGCGAGGGCCGCCACGACGCAAGCGCAGCCGGCAAGGGCCGCTGCAGCGCAAGCGCAACCGGCGAGGGCCGCTGCGTCGCAAGCGCAGCCGGCAAAGTACGCAACAACTGAAGAGCTGTCAAACCTGGTTCGGGCTTACCACGCAACCCAGGATACAGAAACCGACGACGAGCAGCAGCGCAAAAAGAAGATGATGATGATATGGATCGGGGCAGGCGTGCTGGTTCTTGTGATTGCGGCCGCCGCGGTTTTCCTGATGATGCGCAAGCCTGCGGAGCAAAAGAAGCCGCTGGTAGTGGTGCAGCAGCCACAGGTGACGTATGCGTCAGACCCGACTCCGTTCCAGGAGAAGCCGACGCCATCAACGCCGGCGCAGTCGACCACTGGAACCACGCCGACGCCGACGGCGCCGACGACGCCGCAGACTGTGTCTGTCAAAGCGGATATGATGAACAGCCAGCTGAATGCGCCTTCGCGTATGAAGGATCTCAAATCTAACGAGAAGGATTCAGCACCTGCTCCGGCCAGCTTTGGAACCGGCATGATGGATGCCCTGAACGGTACCGCGGGTAGTCCGGTGGGTAGCGTCTTTGGTAAACAATCCGGCCCCAAAGTAAAGATTGAGTCACCCAGAATTGTGACGATTTCTTCCGGGGTGGCTCAGGGCATGCTCCTTCAGAAGAGCTCGCCCGTTTATCCGCCGATCGCAAAGACCGCCCGCGTTTCCGGGACGGTGGTGCTGCAGGCCACGATCTCGAAGTACGGACAGATTGAGAACCTTCGAGTTCTGAGCGGTCCTCCCATGTTGCAGAAGGCTGCGGTGGATGCCGTGCGGAATTGGAAGTACAAACCCTATCTTCTCGACAGTCAGCCAGTGGAAGTGGATACCACAGTGAGCGTGGTCTTCTCTCTGGGCGGATAACGAGCAGCGATAGCGAACCTTTGATGTCTGGTTGGTGGCAAAGTAATA
>JBAWCO010000074.1:0-5345 GCA_049590315.1 Occallatibacter sp.
AGTAGCATGATCTCTGGTTTCAGGATGAAATTTGGGCTTGTCCCGCATCTTCGGTTGAGCGACATTAGAACTGCCATCGCCTCATCTCCTTGGCTCGATCGGAGTCAGGCATCCACGGAAGTAGAGCTGGCCGCGGGTTAACCTGGCCCGTCCCGGTCCGAGTTGCCGGGTTCATTTCCGTGGACTATACAGATCGGGAACTGGAATCGATGACAAGGTTCTCCTGGGCACGAATACCTTACGGCCTTTCCCAGGAATGAGAATGTCGAGAGTCGGTAACTTGACTTCACTTAGAAGGCGATGCATTCGATGGTTAGTGTAGCCGAAGCGGTGAGCGAGGATTGATGCGTCCACGTAGCGCGCCGCGAAGTGCTGCACGTCCCGCGCGGGCACAAGCTTTGCCAGCCCCGGCTGATATTCGTTGGGGCTGCTGAGAATGCCGTGGTTAACGAGGCAACGAATGACTTCAGTTCTCGTTTCGAGCGCACATGCCGCTTCTCTGTAATTGAGAAAGCCTCCAGGCGGCATTGGGGCCTGCGTGGGCCGATACTTGCGCAGATCCTCGGATCGGAATAGATAGCCCATGATTCCTGGAAAATAATCTGTGTACCCAACCGGCACAAGCGTGCCATCCATGACGGCGTGGATGACTGCTGGAAGCCCCGCATCTCGCCCCAAATAGTTCTTGAGCCCGTGGCGCAGGGCGATGAGTTCGCCCGGTGTGGAATAGGAGCGCGTCTGAACCTCAGATCTCTCGAATGCGTGCGTTACTTTCAATACGTCTCCTCGATGGAAATAGAAACCGTCTGGGTGAAAGAGCTTCTCGTTTCCATTTGCGCATCGAATGATCCCTCTCGCGACAACTTTCAATAGAGTGTCATGCTTCAAGCCCAAGGCATGCTTGGCCTCAATCGCCGTCATATAGAGAGCGCGTTCCGCGTCGCGTTTTGTGATCCATTCTTCAAATGATTTCCGCTTGATCCAACATTCGTTACGGTGCCGTCCAGCCGTAATGAAGATTCCTTCAAATTCACCCTTGCGCACAAGAGCCCCGATTTTCTTGGACTGCATACCAGACATAATCTCGGCTTCGTTGGCGGCGAGCCATTTGGTGCTCTTGCGGACTGCATCAGAGAACCAACGATGTTGTCCGCGTACCAAGCCGTTCCAGTCTTCGGCCACGAACGTTTCAAAAGCATCGTGAAGAAACCCGAATTCCTTGCGCGGCAGAACATCGAACAGATGGCGATAAAAGTTGCCGAACACTTTGTGGAAGTTCAGAGCAGCAGGGCCTTGACTCTGCTCATTCGCCATCCGGCGCAGTATACCCGTAAACGATCGGGGCCACGCCGACAACATTGTCGATGCCCCGATTCCTATCCTGGCGGCAATTTCGAGCTCAGCAAAAGGACGGATCTGCCTGCGACGAATTCGCCCTTCTTCGTGAGCCGATCCAAGAAAGCGAATCAGGCGTAACATTGCGTCAAGTTGCAGGTTCATTTGATTGGGCAGAAAACTTACCCGCTTCGCTTCGGCTTCACAAACTTCTTGTTGGAACCCGGCAGCACTCCAGATTGCAGCATTGATCGTTACCAAACGGTCTTCCGCTCTTTCAGGTTCCGCTTCGCGCAAGTCCTGACCACATCGGCATTCGTGCACCGCCCGCCGGTGCCAAGTGAGCTTCTGGCCACAAGACGGGCACCGATCAACCAGTAGACAACGATGGATGGGGCAGGCTGACACCAGTTTTAGATCCCAAACAGACCACCAGATGGAACCGTTGCGAAGACAATAGGGACAGACTCGAGGACTGGTATAGTTCAGCTGATGAGCTCCGATGACTTGGCCCAGAAAAGCCCGACGCTCGCATTGCCGCTCAGCCGGCATGTAGCACATGCGACGCCATTCGGTTGCCTGAAGGCGGAGGGTGTAGGCTAGTTGTTTACTACGATCCTCCTGTTCAAATCCGCCCGACGGAATTCCTGCCAGATCGGCCAACCACCGCGGGCCATCATAACCATGAGCATGGGCGACGCGGCACAAATAGCCAAGTGGACTTTCAAAGGGCACTGGATCGATCCGAAAGAGTAACTGCCTCGGTACATGTCTCCCGCAAGAAGGATTATGCGAATCTGCAATGGTCATTTTCATCATGCGTGCAGCTCGACCCGAGTGATTGTTCGCCTGCTGTGCATATGTGGAATGTCCGTCGTTGTCCTAGCGGGCATTTTCACTGGAGGCGCCTTGTCTGGATCGAAATTCTCCAGGAACGGATTGGGATCGTCAAGCCGCTCCGCCCAAACGTTCACAGCATACGATTGTGCGAGGGTCTCAAGTGTGATGTTCCGTCCCGGCTGAAAACTCGCAATTCGTGCGGCGCCGCGAAGAATCTTCATGGTGTAGCCAATCAGGCCAAAAGAACTGTAATGCATGCGGAATGCCATCTCAACGTCGGAAAGCACCGGCATGGTGAACTCAGAAAGCTGTTCCTGAACGGCGCGAAGAAAGGCTCTATAAACCGTACGTTCTTCCTTGTTGTCCCATCGGAACGCGCCCACTCGAACGTTCGCTCCAAATCGGCGACGCAGTTGTTCGTTCTGCCTTAGCACTTCCAGACAGCGCTCCAGCCCCAACACGACGATGGCCAGTTTTGCTTCCTCGACTTGTTCCTTAAGCCAGTCGGCAACATCATTTGGGATATTTGCCTGGCGAACATCGACAAAGTGTTGAAACTCATCCAAGGCCAGCAGCCGCACCCGACATTGCTTGAGCAATTCACGCAAGCGGATGCTCTTGCTCACTGTGTTTCCCCGCGACCAGAGCGGGTCACCAAGCTTGTACAAAAGGGTTTCGGCGAGGCTCTTTACCGTAGGGCGAGCAGGAATTTTGGCAAGCAACACAGGCTGCTCAACGCCCCACGTGTGATCCACTCGGGGATGCAGGTTCGCAAAATACGATATGATCGTCGTCTTGCCGCTGCCACTTTCGCCAATAATTGGGCAGCACGACGGTTCGGCGGTTGTGCCATAGCTGTCGAAACATTCCTGGATACGCCGAATTGCGGTCGTAAACAATGGATACTTCACCAGTATCCGCTCGGAGCAGTCCCTCATCTCAAACTTCCTCCACAGCGAAGTCGTCTCTTCCCGAACCTGCGGCGGCAAGGGGCAGATGCGGCAGGTCGAAATTTGCTTCGTACACTGGAAGAATTTCTTCGTCCTGAAACAAGCTGGGTTCGACCGCGCCCGGGGTTTTCACAAATATGGAGTCCTGGTTCTGCGCCGCAAACGAAGTAGCCGGATTCTCCGGAGCCGCCGTTGCGATATGGTTAGCTGCGGGTTCTGATAGAAAACGTGCATGGCGTTTTCGGCCACGAGTCGATTTTCGATGAAAGTCCCGGTCGACAAGTGCGCGAATCTCGGCCTTTGCTTGTGCCAAGGCCAAGATGTCCGTTCGGGCATTGAGCTGCTCCTGGGCATAGCGGCGGATGACTTTGTGCTGCCACAGCGTGAGCCGGTTGGCATAAGCCTCATTCAGTGCCGGAACCTGAATGTACTTTCCTTCGTGCGGGTCCAGGACATTGATATGGCCCAGATCACTCGGATCGAAGGTCAGCTGGGCCTTGAAACTGGTTCCCATGCTCCGCCGCAATTTACCCAGTTCGAGACTGTTGTATTTCAACCCTTCAAGTTCTATCCCGTAATGAAAGACAACCCTCTGCGCTCTCATGCCGAGGACAATATCTAAAGCAGAAACGCTCGGCGGTAGCGGCGGAGGCAGGCTGCATGTTTCAGCGCGCCACCTCTCCGCCGGTAGCTCCTGAATGCCCCGGTGTGGTGTCTGCAGGTAGACGTCGATGATCCATTTGTGGAGGATCTCGCGAAAGGTGCTGAGCAGAACGACAGCGTGTTTGGTAGGATCGTAATCGTCGCGTTCCAGAATGCCACTGAATGTTGTTCCGGGTTCGCCATGCATGAGATCGCGATTCATGGTCCCCTGAAACCGTTCGAGCTTCCCCTTGTACCATGGCACGAGGACCTTTGCATACTGAATGTCCGCGCCGATCTGCAGACAGGCATGTTCAAAATGTGTCGAATGGAACTCCGGCGGATTATCAACCACCACAAGCTCCGGAAGACCGTAGCACTCCCATCGATTCTTGATCAAAGGGAAGTCTCGCGACACATAGGTCTTGGGCAGAATGGCATGCTTCAGACAGCGCATCACGGCCAGATAACTCGGTGGCTCGAATCCGGTATAGAAACCCATTGGACATCGGGTGTATTCATCAAGGGCGGTCGTAATCGTCGGTCTCCCCAACGGCAACCCGCTGTCATCGTCCACTACGATCATGTCGGCGGGTGTGTGGTCCATTGAGACACGCTGGAGTGCGCGTGATGTGTTGGGTCCAGCTGTCGATACGCGGAACTCCACTTCTGCACGCCGTTTCCCGTAACGCGCCAGCGTCAGCTCATAAGGCGTATTGCGCGCTACCTCGCGGTAGACCTTTCTTTGGGATGGCAACGGCAGCTTGCTGTCAGGGGGGCGGAACTTATTCTCCTCGGCGATGCGACGTAGAATCTCCAGATGTACTTCGGGAACGCGCTTGCGTTCCTGCGTCATGTATAGATCAGCGACCACCCGGTCAATGATCTCTTTGACCTCCGGAGCCATCCTCGGGATCCGGTTGCCGCGGTTGGCATGCTGGAAGACGATCGCGCGAATATCGCGACCTGCCGTCAGCCATTTGCGATAGTCTCGGCAGACAGTACGCCAGCCAGGAGGCTTCCTGTCCTCAATTCGCTCCGAAACCGAGCGGATGAGGGGCTCTATGGTTCTTTGGGTGATGGCGATCGGCTGGCGCCTATCGATCTCTTTCGCATATTGGATGCGGACTTGCGCCAGCGCAATCAGTTCTGGCGGATAGGTTGAAATATCGCGTTTCAGCCTCTCGGCCAGCTTGCAGGTCACGGAACATGCGGGATCCACACCCGGAACAAAGGACAGTTTTCTGGCGGCGAACAGGTCTAGCAGATCATATTCCGTGAATGTGCACCATTCCCCCGTGGCAGTATTTTGGAGTTGCCACTTAGCTTCCGGCAACCTGCGCAGGATCAGGAACTCGTCCGGCCCAATCCTCAAAGATTCTCCAGTTCTAAATGCGCATCGCGGCATCCATGCTCCCTGCGCAGTTCGATGGCTGCGCGCCGTGTGGAGGGAAAGGCCATACCTGCGGACCAATGGGTGTGCTGCTTATTTCCGAGTCAGGCGTAAACGATTCCCACCAGTTAATGTGTAACGTGCCATTCAGAACCATCCGTAGCACGCTTTGAATGGTTATGCCG
>JBAWCO010000075.1:0-2439 GCA_049590315.1 Occallatibacter sp.
GCTTTGTATCAGGGCATGACTTCAGTCGTGCCGAAACCAGCCAAAAATAGACGTGGGCTTTACAAGCTGCGGAAGAACTCGCTGAAACACTCATCTCCGAGCGTGCTTTGAAAGGGCACGATTTTAATCATGCCGCAAGCGCTTTGGAATCCATGTTGGCTTCAGCCGCTGAGGGATGGTTTTGGACATATGCGAATCGAAAGATGGCCTTTTTCCGCAGCCTATTTAGCCCCGGAGCTCGCCTCAACCCCTGGGTGTTCGATTGGCCACACAGCAGAGACCAGGGCCATCAAACCCGCATCAACGACATCCTCGCCAACCTGATGGCACTCCCTGCGGTGCGCTGACGCGCGCGCCCGGAGTGGGCGAGTTACGACCGAGCGAAACGAGCACCATGTAACTGCTCGGCCACTGCTTTTTATTTAGTCGGGTTGTATCTATGAATCTTAAGGCCGCGAGTCGCCTGCCGTTCGAGCTACCGCACAGGCGTCAACCGGTTACTTCTCAGCTGCGAGAATTTTGTCGGCGGCGGGTTCTGGAGGTTTGATCTTCGGCAGATACTTGACCAAGAACTGATATTCTCCGGTCGTGTCCGCTATCCCTTCAAGCCAGACCCGGATTTTCAGGAACCCTTCGGCATTGATCGGGATTCCGAAAATATCGATGTGGTTCTTGGTTTGAAGGTCGTCGGCTTCGGTTATCTTGAAAGCCGTGCTGGCCTCGACAAACTTGTCGCCCGACGGCGAAATGACCTCGATCCGCTGCGTGTATTCGACGCCTCTCTCTTCGGGGATATGCTGCCAAAGAGTGAAAACTGACCATCGCGTGGGCGAGACGGCGTTTTCTGGTAAGGGCGCATCTTGGAGTTGGACATTCATCCTTTGGAAAATGTTAATGAGGGAAGGGAGCGAAGCCTCCTTGTCAACGATCACCCGTTCGCAAGCGGCCAGAATGGTCAGCTTCGGCATGTGTCTCCCTCAGGCTGCGTAAGCAAGAACATCTTGCGCCGTGTAGGTTGTTGTGGTCGTCGTCGTGGTGGTGTCAAGCACGTAACCGCCGTACATCGTAGAAGGATTTCCATAGGGCAGTCCCATCACGTTTGCCGCTGGGAAGGCCTCTCCTGCCTCAAGCACGCTCCCGCCGTGTATGGTGACTGCGCCGTAGTAGGGCAGGCCCCCAAAGGTTGCGGCAGGGACAGTCTTTACGGTTTCAAGCTCGGCTCCGCCGTACACCGGAAGGGATCCGTAGTGATATAGCACCCCCACGTTTGCGGCGAACAATTGCGTCCATGGATTCCAGCCGACTGGCGCTGACCGAAAGAACCACCTGGCGCCGCTTTCGATCCACCGCGCGCGCAACTCTTCATGCGAGAGCGCCTCGTCATCATTGCCAAACTCGGTTCCGCAGCACTCGCAGATGTTGTAATCCCTCGGCGGGTCTTGCATTCCGGTGTAGTAGCAAACTGGGCACGTATACATGCTTTCCTTACCTTACCTCTGCGCATTTGAATGCGATGAAACCAGCGGGACCGCCCCGCCGAGCTATCGAGTACGCGTCCCGAATGTGAAACGTGCGAATTGTCAGCACATTGAATGCCACGCCATAGTGACGGGTGATTGCATCGAGCCTGATACGATCATGAGTTCCATGCACCTGAGTGCATTCGTGCAGGTTGGCGTTCATCGGCGCGCTCATGAAGGCGTCCGCCATCTGCTCGTAGTCGAATTCGTTCAGCGCTCCAAAGTCGCCCCCGTGCTTAATAAAGTGGGATGCTCTTTGTCTAGCGTTTGGAAAAGGCACGGTAGCAACACTATACGACACCATCGGCCCAAAGCAATACAACCTACAATACATTAGACTCCATGCCGCCCGTGGCGGACTTCAACTTAGATATTTGTGCTTGTTTCTGCGGGATTTCGACCCATGCGGCTTGTTTGCCGGCGGGCGGGAGCTGCGTAGTCGGGCCAGCCGGCGCAGGCCACGGCGGGGCAGGTGTCCGCCGATCGCACTAGCGCGCGGAGTGGTCAGAGTATGTCCATGCGATCAAGGATCGAGGCTAGGCGCTTGCGGACGGAGAGAAGCAAATTGGTCCCTTTGCGCTCGCAGCAGTGGAACACCTTGGACGCGCTTCGCCCTGCCCTTCGCGGTAGACAAGCGTCAACACGGCTAGCTCTTCTTCGGTGAGCGGGCCGAGGGCGCGCTCGAAGCCGATGACACCCACGAAGCGCCGAGTCGAACGTGTGCGTGCTGCGGACTCGTCAACTCGCAAACTCCGCCGCATCCCCACAGTCAGCATCAACTCGAAAAAATCGTCCAATCCGCAACCATCCAAGCCGTCCAACACACCCAAAAGCGCCAAAAAAACGCATCTCGCAAAAACACCGTTCAATTCTCAACAACCCTTTCGCTTAATCCGGCTAATTGTTGGCAGCCTATTCC
>JBAWCO010000076.1:0-3525 GCA_049590315.1 Occallatibacter sp.
AAATTGCACCGCCGCCGATGGCAATCGAGAATGAGTAGAATTTGCCGAAGAATCCGCCGGTGAAGGGAATTCCTACGAGTGAAATGAGGAAGAAGATCAGAAGGCTACCCAGCAGCGGTGCGCGATAGATGAGGCCGCGAAAATCTTGGATGAAAGGGAGTTCTTCTTCGTAGCCGCTGACCAGCGTGACGACGGCGAAGATGCCGACGTTCATGGCGGCATAGGCCGCGAAATAAAAGCTGGCGGCGGCAATGCCGCCGGTTCCAAATCCCCTGGGGTCGGTGGCGCAAGCGAAGGAGGCCAACAGGTATCCGGCATGGGCGATGGAAGAGTAGGCCAGCATGCGTTTGACATTCTGCTGGCGTAGTGCAGCCAGGTTGCCCACGGTCATCGAGAGCACGGCAACGGCCCACAGAAGCGGCATCCAGATGGAATGGAGCGAGGGGAAGATTTCAAAGGCCACACGCAGCAGCAAGGCGAATGCCGCGGCTTTGGGAGCGGTGGAGAGCAGCGCAACGACCGGGGCGGGCGCGCCCTCGTAGACATCCGGTGTCCAGACGTGGAAAGGCGCGGCGGAGACCTTGAACAAGATTCCGACCAGCATGAGTGCCATGGCGGCCAGCACCAGGGAGTGGTTGGGAGCCGATGGTGTGAGGCGGGCGGCGATCTCGTAAATCTGCGTTGTTCCGGTGGCGCCAAAGATCATGGCGACGCCATAGAGCAGAAATGCGGTGGCAAAGGAGCCAAGGAGAAAGTACTTGATCGCCGCTTCGGGGCTACGGCCTGTGTTCTTGCGGTAGCCGGCCAGGACGTATGTGGAGATGGATGAGATTTCGAGAGCGATGAAGACGACCAGCAATTCAACAGCGGCGGTCATCAGGCACATTCCTACTGCGCCGAATACGACGAGCGCATAGTATTCGCCTTGGTGATGGCTGTCTTCGGGCAGCGTATCGAGCGAAAGCAGCAGGGCCACCAAGACGATGCCGCAGATGAGAACGTGGAAGAAGATGGTGAAGGCGCTGGTTTCAACGGTGGAATAGAAACCTGTTCCCTGGGGAAGCGAGAGCTGCCAGAGGCTGGCCCATAGAGCGAGAGTAGTCCCGATGGCGGCAATCAAGCCTAGAGAGCGGCGAGGGAAATCAGATGGAAGGGACGCATCGATCAGCATGACGAAAACGCCCGTCAATGTAAGGACGACTTCAGGGAGGATGCGGAAAAGATCCTCATGGTTCAAGAGGAACTGCAAAAGAAGATTCACTGCTGACCCCCCTGCACCATGAAGTGGCTATCAACGACGCGCACTTCGGGAGATCGAGGATGGACGCCCAACTCAATGGCATTGAGCCATATCGATGGCGCCAAGCCCATGACTAGCATCAGCACGACGAGTGGGGCGAGGACGGCGAGTTCGCGGAAGTGTAGGTCATTTTCGGGGCCGGGTTTCGATGAGGCGAGCGCACTTTGCGGTCCGTAAAAGAGACGCTGGACGAGCGATAGCGTGTAGGTGGCTCCAAGAATGACCCCCAGCGCGGCGGCAACCGCCCAACCGCGGCTCACGCCAATGAAAGTGCTGGAAAGGACTAGGAACTCGCCTACGAAGTTGCTGAGCATTGGCAGGCCGACCATGGCGATAGAAGTGATGACGAAGAGCGTGGCCAACCGCGGGAGATTGCTGGCCAGGCCGCCGTAGGAGCCGATCTGGCTGGTGGCATAGCAATCATAAAGCGCGCCGAGGAGCAGGAAGAGCGCGCCATCGATCACTCCGTGGCTGAGGATTTGGTAGACCGCTCCGGCTGAACCGGTGGATGTGAGTCCGTAGATTCCCAGGACGATCAGGCTGAGATGGCTAAGTGCGGCGAAGGCCAGCAATTGCCAGAAGTCACGCTGCACCAACGCCAGACATGCACCATAGAGAATGCCGATGACGGCGAGGGCAACAAGATAGGGAGCAAGCGCGCGCGCCTGCACGGGGAAGAGACCGATGTGAAAGCGAAGCATGGAGTAGAGACCAAGCTTGCCGGCGACCACCATAGCGAGGGCCACTGGAGCTTCACTGTAGGTGTCGGCGATCCAACCGTGCAGCGGGAAGACAGGTACTTTGACGGCGAAAGCGAAGAGGAACGCGAAGGCTGCCCAGCAGAGCGGACCGGCGGGAAGCGCACCGCTGGCGATCCAATACTGAAGAGTGGCGAAGTCGAAGCTGCCGGTCTGGGAGTAAATCCAGAGGATCGCGACGAGCAGCGGGGCTGAAGGGATGAAGGTGAAGAGGAAGAATTTAAGCGCGGCTTTAGGTCCATCCTTGCGGCCATACATGGCGATGAGGATGGCCATGGGCACCAGCGAGAGCTCCCAGAATCCGTAGTACAACATCAGGTCCAGCGAGATGAAGACGCCGAACATGGCCGTCTGCTGAACGAGGAAGAGTGCGAAGTAGATTTTGCGGCGCTCCTTGATGGAGTTCCAACTGGCGATTACGCCGATGGGCGCGAGCAGGCCAGTGAGGACGACGAGCCAAAGACTCAGACCGTCGACGCCGACGTGATAGTAGATGGCGGGATTCTCGATCCATGCCTGGGTGATGACGAATTGAAAACCGCCGTGCGCTACGTCGTAGTGATAGGGCAGATGGAGGGCCAGTCCGAAGCTGACCAGCGTGGTGAGAAGCGCGATCCAGTTGGGCAGTTTGGCGCGGTCGGGGACAAGCGTGACGAGCACTGCGCCCGCCAAGGGAGCCAGGATGATCCACGTGAGAATCGAGTTGTTGATTTCGTTCATTCTCAGCGGCCCGCCATGGTGAGATGAATTCCGAAGTTTGCCAGCACAGAAGTCCAGGGAACCACGATGAAGAGCAGCAATGCGCCGGCTCCTGCAGCCAGCCACGCGGCGTAAGAGCGCAGATTGCCCGACTGCCAGCGCTGCAACAGGGCTCCTGCGAATGTGGCGATGCCGCCAAGTAGCCATGCGGTGCCGCCGAGAATTGCCTTATCCACGAACATCCCGAGAAGATAGGTAGAGGTGATCAGCAGCGGTTTAACGACCGTTGCGCCATAGAACTCGTCGACATACCACTTGTTGGAGAGGAGTTTGTAGCCGCCGGGAAGCGCTGCGGCCAGTTCGGCGGGTCGCTGGTTCTTTTTGCCGTAGAAGAGATGCGCGATGTACCAGCCGATGAGAGCCACAACGACGGCGACGAAACTGAGGATCAGCTCAAGCGAGGAACTGCCTGCCTCGGTTGCGGCTGCACCTACCGAGGGCGCGAGGAAGCTGCCGAATTTTCCGACGCCTGCCCATGTGCCGCTGATCCAGCCCCCGCCGATGGAGAGCAGAGCCAGAATCACCAGCGGCACCATCATGGACCATGGGTTTGCGTGGTGGTGATGAGCGGTCTCGCTGCGCGGTTCGCCGAGGAAGGTTAGATACCACAGACGGAACATATAGAACGCGGTGAGCAGCGCGGTGACCAGGCCAACAAACCAAAGTACCTTACCGGTGGTGCCTTGGGTGAATGCGGCGTAGAGGATT
>JBAWCO010000077.1:0-3563 GCA_049590315.1 Occallatibacter sp.
CTCACGAGGTGCTTTCTGTAGAAGCTGGCATTGAGATCGACTTCCGTATGGTTGATTCATTTCTTGCCTTGCAACTCAACATTCAATCAGAGGAGGTCCAAGCCATGTCAGATCTCGTGGAGTTCAGGCATTTGAAATACATCGTTGCAGTAGCGGATGCTGCCAACTTTACGCGCGCAGCGGAGCGACTCTTTCTGGCCCAGCCGTCCCTCAGCGCACAGGTCAAGGATCTCGAAGACGCGATTGGATTCCCGATCTTTGTGCGAACCCGCCAAGGCGTCCGCATCACGCCAGCAGGACAGATGATCGTTGACTACGCCCGAGAAGCGCTTCTGAAACGAACCAAGATAATTGCTATGGCGCGCGCTGTTTACCGAGGAGAGGTGCCTCCCTTCCGACTAGGTTTTTCATCGTTCGTCAACCCCGATCTGCTGCAGCTCTTTCGAGATTCCTATGCAAGTCTGTTTCCTGATTGCCTGATTCAATTGTCAGGCGGCGACCCCTCGAATTTGCTTCACCGGCTTGAACAAGGAGCGCTCGACGGCGCCTTGCTTCCTTTGCCCATCGACGGGCCGAACTGGGTAATGCAGCAAATCGCAAGCGATCCAGTAGTGGTCTGCATGCGTAAGGATGACCCCCTGGCGAGCGAGTCTCAGGTTGCTCTCTCGGATTTGGCCTCACGACTGACGGTTTTCCGCGATCCAGCGCACCATCCATCGGCTCACAGCAGACTGATGGAATTGCTGACAAACGCGGGAATGGTCCCGGAGATTTCCTGCATAGGTGGTACTCCGGCGGATATTCAATGCATGGTTCGCGCGGGGTACGGCGTTGCGCTCATCGATGAGAAGACAGTGACTGATCCGGTTCTCACAACACGGCCGATGGCCGGCATTCACTGGACAGCCGATACCGCTTTTGTTCACCACATCGACGCAGACCATTTGGCTCTACCGCTTGTAAATCAATTCGCGCAAGAGATCCGAAGGGGCACGTCTGGCAAAAAGCCACTTCTCCAGGAACAGGCTCGTCCAGTTCAACTAAAACTCCTCGCGTAGCGTGGGAGTACTGTTCGCCGAGGTTGGGCTTTCACGAACAAAGATCTGCGAACCCTTGGCGACATGAACGAAGCCGCTATGGCGACGGACGCATTCGCGTGCGGCTGACCGACTTTTGAGGCCGCCCAGATAGTTTGGGACGCAGAGGAGGATTCTCTGTGAACCAACTACGTCAGCTCATGCTTGAGGAGTTGCATCGCCGCAACTTCGCCGAAACAACCATCCGCACCTACATGCACGGTGTGACGCACTTCAGCCGGTACTTCCGGCGTTCGCCCGATCAGCTCGGTCCGGAGGACATTCGCAAGTACCAGGCGATGCTGTTCACCAAGTTGAAGTACAGTCCGAACACCGTGATTGTGCGGTTGTCGTCTCTTCGGTTCTTCTATATTCACGTCTTGAAGCGCAACTGGAGCATCGCTGAGACGCCCTACCCTAAGAAGTTGCGTCACCTTCCCGGGGTGCTCAGCCAGGAAGAGGTTGCGCGACTGATCGACGCTGCGGATAGCCCCTTTCATCGCATCCTGCTGATGACCCTCTATGCCACCGGTGCGCGCCGCGCAGAGGCGGCTCACCTGAAGGTCGGCGACATCGACAGCCAGCGGATGGTGGTGCATATCCGCGAGGGCAAGGGCGGCAAGGACCGCGATGTCATGCTCAGCCCGAAGCTGCTCGAAGAGCTGCGCACCTACTGGCGCGGCCTCCGGCGCAAGCCGAAGGAGTGGTTGTTTCCCGGCAACAGCTGGCACACATCAAGTCGCCCGGTGACCACCAAGGTCCTATGGAGCGCCTGCCAGATCGCCGCCGAGCGCGCAGGCCTCGATAACAGGCGCATCCATCCCCACACCTTGAGGCATTGTTTCGCCACACACCTTCTCGAGGCCGGCGCTGACCTGCGCACTATTCAGATCCTGCTCGGCCATCGCGACCTCGAGGTCACTACCGTCTACCTGCATCTGTCCCAGCGGCATCTCAGCGCAACCGCAAGCCCGCTCGATGCGCTCACCCTCTCTTCCCAAGGAGGAAAGCAGCACAGTTGAACAACCGACCTCTCGTGGAGATGGCCGACATAGTTCGTTGTGCTGGACAGGCATTTGTAGAACACAGCCGCAAGTGGATCAACTGGCAACACCGTAAGGTGCTGCTGGCCATCGTGCGCTGCCGCACCGCCGCGCTGGGCGGACATCGCGATCGTTGCACCGGCTGCGGTCATACGACCACCATCTCCTACAACTCGTGCCGAAACAGGCATTGCCCACGGTGCCAGGGCAACGCGCGCCTGCGCTGGCTCAGGGCGCGCGAGAGGGAACTGCTGCCCACTCGCTATGTCCATGCCGTATTCACTCTGCCGCGAGAACTGGCCCCGCTTGCGTTACAGAACAAGCGGCTCGTCTACAACCTGCTCTTCCATGCCAGTGCTGAGACCCTGCTTGAAGTCGCCCGCGATCCACGGCACCTCGGCGCCCTGATCGGTTTCTTCAGCGTGCTCCACAGCTGGAATCAGCGCTTGCAGTTTCATCCGCATATTCACTGCGTCATTGCGGCTGGCGGTCTGGCTCCAGATCATTCCAACTGGATCTCCGCGCGGCACTCCTTCTTCCTGCCCATCGGCGTGCTCAGCCGTGTCTTCCGCGGCAAGTTCGTCGCCGGACTTCGCAACGCCTTCCATCAAGGCAAGCTCCAGTTCTACGGCGATCTCTTGCCCATGGCTCAGCCGCGCGCCTTTGCCGCATGGCTCCGTGTGTTGTTCCGCCACGACTGGGTGGTCTACTCCAAGCGGCCCTTCGGCGGGCCGGAACACGTGTTGCGCTATCTCGGCGCCTACACTCATCGCGTCGCCATCTCCAACAGCAGACTGGTCGCTCTCTCCGAAGGCAACGTCGCCTTCCGTTGGCGTGACTCCGCCCACGGCAACAAGAAACGGCTCATGACTCTGGCTGTCGATGAGTTCCTGCGCCGCTTCCTGCTCCACCTTCTGCCGCCCGGATTCGTCCGCATCCGTAACTTCGGATTCCTTGCCAACCGCAATCGCGCTACTCTGTTGCCGCTGTGCCTGCGACTGCTCGGCGGATCTGAGAAGATGGCTGTTTCGGCAGCATCACCGTCCCTCGATCAGACCCACTCGCTCTGGAGCTGCCCGGTCTGCGGCGCAACCATGCACGTCGTCGAACGGCTCACCGCGGCGCAACTGCTGCTCCGCTCTCCACCAAAATCAGAACGATGGGCCGCATGAACCAGTATCCGCATCCTCGACTTCTACACGTGCTCCGGCGCGCATGCAGATCCTTTGTCTCATCTGCCCCAGAGTCCTCTGTCAGCTGTCTTTTCAGCGATCGCCGGATGCTACGAAACGACCCTCCACCGCTCCTTCGAGCCTTCAGAACCTCAAGCTCGGCCCGCCGAAGCCAGTCCCTTCACTCACCGGACGATCTCAGCCCCATTCAAAATACATAGGCTTCCTTGTGGGCGGCTTCCTTCAAGTCGCTGTATCAGAAGCGCCCTGTC
>JBAWCO010000078.1:0-2382 GCA_049590315.1 Occallatibacter sp.
CGTTCTCTCCAACTTTGGGCCAACAACCCATCTGGAACCTCCTGGTCAAGCGGCAATACTTCGATTGCGACTGTGAGCGGAGGAACAATTACGGGCCAATCTCCGGGAGTGACCAACATTGTTGCTATTGCGTCCAACTATCCTGTCTATGCCACCGTATGCAGTGGCGCGAACGAAGTCGGATGCCCACAGGCGAGCCCCGGAGGGAGCACGCCCGTGCAAACAGGCCAGACACTTCCGCTTCTTTCGGAAGACTGCTTTCATCCAGCTCCTAACGGAGATACGCCATACACCGTCGGGTGGGGAGTAGTAGGCGGCTGTATTTTAAGTCAGCTAATCGACAATTTTCCGGCTGGCGGCAAGTGCGTGGCAGCGCAAGGGCCAAGCGGAACCGTAAACTGCTGGCAGACCGTAGCGAACGGATGCACGACAACAACTTGCCCAATCAATTCCCGTACCGCCGACAAAGCATGCACTCAATTCATTGACGGGATTCATAGTGCTGAAAGCAGCACAAAGACCTGCCCTTAGCGAGGAGTTTGCCATATGGACTCAGCCGATACCAATGCGAAACTCACCCCACAGACCAGGGCGAGACACCTTTTCCAGGCGGCTGCACTGGTCGTTCTCCTGGTCGCCTGGTGCTCCCCGCCAGCTTCAACACAAGACAAACAGCCCAATGGGGAGGGGATGGTCGTCACCGTAAATGAATTTCAGGAAGGAAGCCTACCCCCAGCTGGCAGCTATAGTACCTGTATCAATGTCTGGGAGGACGGCCGCTTTCACCTTGAGCGTAGAAGACAACAACTACCCAGCGCAACTGCAACCCTCCAAGTTTTCGATTCAACGCTGCCCGTAGACGAGCTTGAGCAATTGCAGAACATTCTTAAGAGCGATCCGGTACTCAGGCTCCAGCCGCTGGGCCCCCTCAGCAACTCCGAAGCGAAGACTTGGGTTCGAGGAATGATCGTCAGAATATTTAGAGACAAATCGATGCGAAAGGTCGGGTATTTCGAGTGGGAAACTAACGATGCGTCCGCGGTATCCCAGCTAGAACGAAAGTTGGTAGTCGAGCCGCAACTCGACGCAAAAGAAGCCCTGAAGCCGCTTAGCGAATGGCTCAGCAAGGTGAATTCGGCGAAATTAACGCCCACCATCGGAGAACCGACGATGTGTGCCGCGCCAGGGAATGAGTGACGTTGGAACGCTGGCAGGTGGGCACAGCCCCCCTGCCCATGCCTTTTCTAAACCAGGCAGGTGGCCGCTCATCCCGGTATAAGGAACTGCGCCCCGCTCATCGCGATGAACGGGTTTCCGAACAAGGTCGCAATGAGGCTATTGCCGGGCGAGTGCCTCAGGTCTGCCCACCCAAAATGATCGGGGGGGCCGCATCTCGATTTTGAGATGTAGGAGACGATGAACCACGATCGCGTGTTCTCGTTCTCTCCGACTTTGGGCCAACAATTAACAGTTCAGGAAAACCCGTTCCCAAAAACCAAACGTGCGCACAAGGGAGGACCAAATGATTCGGTCAAGTCCAGTCGTATTCGGAGTCTTTGTTTGGTGCTCCCTCGTTGAGCAACTCGGGGCGGGCTCATTCGCGCACGCACAGTCAACTTCGCAAGCTCTATCACCGGACCCCGACTCGGTCGTGGCTTCTCTCCTGGATAGGATATTGAAAAGGGGGGAGAACAGCCAGGGAACTATTTCGACCAGCAGGTGGGTTGAACCGACCGCCGAAGATATTTCAGTGATCAAACGCATGGGACCAAGTGCGATTCCACCATTGGATAGATCATTCTCCGGCAACCGTTCATTCCAGAGATTTCTTGTTGTTCGACTCTTGAGGGAGATTGGAGGGCCGGAGATTGTTCCATCGCTCCGGCGCGCTCTCAATCCGCAGGTTCCAAATTCGGTGCGGGTTGCTGCTCTTGCCGCACTGACTGCCACTCCCGATGACTTGGCACTTCCACTGATTAAGGCCCACGCGAATGATCGAGATCCACTCGTCGCTCAGAGGGCGAGAGACCTCTTGGTTAGTCACTACAACGTTGCCGTCGATCAATAGAGGCAGATGGCCCGCTCATCCCGGTATCAGGAACTGCGCCCCGCTCATCGCGATGAACGGGTTTCCGAACAAGGTCGCAATGAGGCTATTGCCGGGCGAGTGCCTCAGGTCTGCCCGCCCAAAATGATCGGGCGGGGCCGCATCTCGATTTTGAGATGTAGGAGACGATGAACCATGATCGCGTGTTCTCGTTCTCTCCAACTTTGGGCCAACAACCCATCTGGAACCTCCTGGTCAAGCGGCAATACTTCGATTGCGACTGTGAGCGGAGGAACAATTACGGGCCAATCTCCGGGAGTGACCAACATTGTTGC
>JBAWCO010000079.1:0-6329 GCA_049590315.1 Occallatibacter sp.
TCCTCTTGGACGGGCCTTTTGTACGAAAAAACCAAGGCTGGATTCCAGCACTACACGCTGAATCCGCTTGACTTACACGCTAAACGAAGAACCGCAACCGCATGTGCTCTTCACCTGGGGATTCTCAAACTTGAAGCCCGCTGCTTCCAGCGTCTCCACATAATCCACGATGCAGCCGTTCAGATACATCAACGAAGTGGCGTCCACAAACACTTTCAGGTCATCGAAGCTGAAGACCTTGTCCATCATGCCGCTCTGATTTTCGAAAGCCATCGAGTACTGAAAGCCCGAACAACCGCCGCCCACCACGCCAATGCGCAGACCCGCAGGCAGCGGATCCTGGGTAGCCATGATCTCGCGAACCTTGGCGATCGCCTGAGGCGTCAAGTTGAGGGGCGCTTTCTTCTCGGTTTCCTGTGCGGGTGCAACGGTTGCTGTGGCCATGATCTCTCCCGGATGCTGAATTCCCTGATTTGAGCTGTACTGTTCAAATGTAATGCTCCATGAACACGTGCACAAGCCCAAAAAACTAATTCATTTCATTGGATGCAATCTGAGACCGGGAAGACGCACAATCGGCCGTCCCGGCCAGTCCCTCTAAGGTAACAATTTGCCCTCCAAAATTGCCTCAAAAACTCCGTGTTTTGACCAAAATAGGCCTGTGATTCGGGTCACTACTCAAGAAATTGCTGGGGTCTATGATGGTCAACCGTACGGCCCCTCTACTCACGAGACTGCGATTCCTTCACGGACCCGCCAGTATCTGGGACCGAGAGATCTTGGAGGTGGAGTATGACAGGAACTGTTTTGGTACTGTGGGCGGTCTGGGGCGCTTTCGTCCTCTTGACGCTTATTCTCAAAATTTACGCCAGCCGTCTGAGCCGCGACGAGGACGACCATCTCGTTCTCGATGAGGCGTTCAGTCAAATGAAGACCGAACAGGCAGCCATCATAGCGAGAGTCAATCGGATTCAGCCCGTGCAGCGCGTAGTCCTGGTGCTGACCGGCATCATGACGCTGGTGGTTATCGGTTACTACGCACTGGACGTCATCAACCAGTTCAAGTAGGCCGCAGCTCTTGGGTCATCCCAGATAGGCAAACGGCTGCCTCTTGCAGCCGCCGTCTCATTTGTGTCTCTCTTTCCTGCTACTCCACTTCCGGTCTGGCCCTGTAGCCATCGCGTGTGATCACGTCGTACTTCAGCGGCTTGTGTTTCTCGTCCTGCATCTGCAGCGGCTTCCCTTCGTCGTCCACCAGTTGCACCCTTAATTTTCGGTAGGTGCCGTCCTGCTTGGCGTTCGATGGATGGTAGATCAGCTGGTACTTGCTGCGGATGTTCTGGTTGATCTGGCCAAAATCGTCCGGTAGTTCTCCCGGGAAGCGCGGGAAATAGCTCGCCCCGCCCGTCAAGCCTGAAAATGTCTTCATCTCATTGTCGGCCTGTAGCATGGTAATGCTGTCGCCGTTTATGGCCCGCATGAATCCGCCAGTCGAGATGGTGTAGATGGTGGTATCCTGCGATTCCTTGACCTTCTTGAGAATCTTGTCCAGTGTCAGTTTTGAAAACGTGTCGCGCCCCGAGGCGATCAGGATGATGTATTTGCGCCCGTCAACCCGCGACAGTCTATCCAACCCCTCAGCCAGCGCATCAAAAACATTCGTCTCCGAGAAGCCGGGGATGCGCAGTGAATCGACCGCTTGAAGCAATTCGCGTTTGTCCTGTGTAAAGTCGAGCTGAATCTGGTTCCGCATGTCGAACGTCATCAGCGCCACGTAATCCTGCGGCCGCAACTGCTCCGCAAATGAAAAGGCTGCGTCGCGCATATCGTGGATCAGCATCCAGCCACTGTAGCTGTTAATGTTGCGCGGCGACGCAAACTCGCAGATCATCAGAGCGGTGATCGGAGCCTCCACGCGTTTGAAGCCCACCACCTTCTGTTCCACTCCGTCTTCGTACACGCGGAAATTCGAAGGTTTCAGCCCCGGCACAAACTGGTGAGTCTTCTCCAGCAGCACACCCACGTCCACGCTGACCTCTGGAACCTCAATCCGCAGCGAGGGCATCGTCATCCCCTCGGGATTCTTGATCTTCGGCGCGGAAGGAGCAGGCGGTGGTGGCGGCGCATCTGCGGTCGATTCCTTCTTCTTGGGCAGAGCGATCACCCCGGAATCGCCAGTAGGACCTCCCGCATCTGGCGCAGTCTGATCCGGTTGCTGTGGTTGTGGCGGCGGGGTGGCCTGGGCGTGGCTCAACGGTCCAGCCACGACGGCCGTGAAAAGAACGGCCAGAACCGCAAGCAGCATGCTGCGGGAACCAATTCCTGACCAGCGCAACAATTGCGGGCGCGGCCTAAATCTGCACGACATGAACATGGCGACCTCTGTGCTCAACAGCATACGGGAAGACAGCCGCGAGCCTCTAGCTCTTAGACCTCGCGCTCTCGCATTTGCTCCCCAACTCCCGCCGGCAAAGTCAAATCCGGTGCCGGCCAAAGCAGCCGGTTTGCAATCGGAACAGCGTGCAGACTGAAGCTGCCTCGAACGCTGTACTCTATATAGACGTGAAACCTCGCCTGAAGGAAATCCGTCGCGCAACGCCAACGCAAACGATCTCAATGATCGCAATGCTGGCCGTCTTGCTTTCCCCCGTTCGGCATTTCGCGCAAGGTACCTCCGCCGCCACATCGCCGCCACCCTCCACCGGCGGATTCTTCCCTCTGAGCGAAGTGCGTCGCGGCATGACCGCAACCGCCTGGACCGTCTTCGAGGGCAACAAGCCCGAGCCCATGCAAGTGGAGATCCTCGGCGTCCTGCGCGGTGAGCGCGGCCCCGGCCAGGACCTGATCCTCGCGCAGCTCCACGGAGCCAAGCCCGAGTACACCGGTGTCGTAGCCGGTATGAGCGGCAGCCCCGTCTACATCGGCAACAAGTTGCTCGGCTCGCTCTCCTACCGCATCGGCCAGTTCAGCAAAGACCCCATCGCCGGCATCACTCCCATCGAGCAGATGCTCAAAGTCCGCGACCTCCCCATCGATTCGCCCCTGGCCGTCGCCACCATCCACAATCCCGCCACAATTCCCGGCCAATCCGCCAGCTCCCAGGGCACGCCAAATCCGGCAAGCAGCCCTTCCACCGATGGCATGAATTTTCAGGCAATGGAGACACCGCTGGTCATGAGCGGCTTCCGCCCTGAAGCGATTCGCTTCTGGCAGCAGCAGATGGCCGGAACTGGCCTCGAAATGGTTGCCGCCGGAGGCATGAGCGGCACATCCAAGTCCTTCTCTGAAACCGGCGAAGAGCCTCCCATCACCGCCGCCGCCATCGCCTCCATAGTGCCCGGCTCCGCCGTCAGTGCCCAATTGGTGCGCGGCGACATCGAAATCGCAGCCACCTGCACCGTCACCTACGTCGACCCCAAACAGCTTCTCGCCTGCGGTCATCCCATCCTCCAGTCCGGAACGGTCTCGCTACCCATGACCACAACGGAAGTGGTCGCAACCCTCGCCTCGCCCTTGAACGCCTTCAAGATCATCAACACCGGCGACCCCATCGGCGAGTTCACTGAAGATCGCGACTCCGCCATTCGCGGTGTCTTCGGTGTAAAGGCGCACATGATCCCCGTGCATATTGAAGTGCATGGCGCAGGCAACAATCGCAAGCTCAACTTCCAGGTACTCGACCTGCCATCGCTGACTCCCAACGCCGTCATGGTTGGACTCTATGAAGCGTTGCTCCAGAACAACGAAAGCACCGTCGAGACCAGCTTCCACATAACCGGAAATTTTCTCCTTGATGGCTACCCACCTTCTCCCCTTGACGCATGGGCTCCAGCCGGCGGCCAATTGCCTTCGGCCTTGGCAGCCGCATTTCAGGCCGGTGAGCGATTTTCGCGGCTCTACTTGAACGGAGCGCGCCAGGGCACAGTGCGCTCAATCGACCTCCACGTTGAAGCCATCCAGCGCCGCGTCCAGGTCGAACTCGTGTCGGCACGACTTGTCAGTAGCGATTCAGTCCACGCCGGCGACACAGTCGTGGTGGAAGCCACCATCCGGCCCTGGCAGCAGCCATCCCGCAATGTGCGCATTCCCGTCGCCCTGCCCGCGAGGCTGGGCACAGGCAACCTGCGGCTTCTCATTTCAGACTCCGGAACGTTGGACCGCTCTTTGGATCAACCCCGCCTATCAACTCTTCAACCGGATATGGAAACCGCTCTGGCCCAGGCACGTCAGCAGCATCATGCAGACCGCATCTTCGTCAGCCTGTTGATGCCGGAAACGCAGGCGGCCATGGCCGGTCGAACACTTTCCAGCCTGCCCTTATCCATGGCCAACGCACTTGAGCCTCTCCGCGCCGCGCAGGACGTGAGCCTCAATGGCGAGTCGGCCGTGGTGGCAGCGGACGCCCCCGCCGGAGGAGTCTTGACCGGTTTCCAGATTCTCAATCTCCACGTGGAACCGGGTGGCGGATTAGACTAAACTGGTTGAGAACCACCTGTACCATTCCGCGGGCTGGCACCTACTCGTGAACTCCGCCGGCTTCCGTGTATCCCCCCAGTGAGGATGTTGGAAAAACCATGGCTCGAATTCAAGGACTCGCAGCGCACGCGGCAGGGGCGGAACTGTTGCCCTTCCATTACGATCCGGGCAAGCTCGGCTCGCAGGAAGTGGAGATCGCCATCACCCACTGCGGCATCTGCCACAGCGACATCCATCTCATCTCAAACGATTGGGGCATCAGCCAGTATCCCTTCATTCCCGGCCATGAGATTGTCGGTACCGTAGCCGCGGTGGGCGATGAGGTAAAGTCACTGACCGTTGGGCAGCGCGCCGGTCTGGGCTGGCAATCCGATTCCTGCGGTGAATGCGAGTGGTGCATTCGTGGAATGGAGAATCTCTGCGCTTCTGCTGAGGGCACCTGCGTCCACCGCAACGGCGGCTATGCAGATCGCGTCCGCGCCAACTCTCGCTTTGTGATTCCCATCCCCGAAGCGTTGAACAGCGAGCATGCAGCTCCCCTGCTCTGTGGCGGAATCACCGTTTACAACCCGCTGCGCACTCACGGCGTTAATCCTTCTTCGCGCGTCGGCGTCATCGGCATCGGCGGCCTTGGTCACTTGGCTATCCAGTTCGCGCGCGTCTTCGGCGCGGAGGTCACGGCCTTCTCCACATCCGCCGGAAAAGAAGAAGAGGCACGTGCCATGGGCGCGCATAACTTCGTCAATAGCCGCGAATCCAAAGCGCTGAAGGAAGTGGCCGGCACGTTGGATCTGGTTCTGAGCACCATCAACGCAGACCAGGACTGGGGCATTTACGTTCAAGCACTGCGGCCCACGGGAACACTCTGCTTCGTAGGCGTTCCCCCTTCGCCGGTTTCGGTGTACGCCTTCCCGCTCATCTCAGGCTTGCGCTCCATCAGCGGCAATCCCACAGGCAGCCCTTATCGCCTCAGAGAGATGCTCGACGTAGCCGCCCGCCACGGCGTCAAGGCGCAAACCGAATCCTTCCCGATGGCCAAGGCCAACGAAGCCATCGAGAAGGTCAAGAAGAATAAGGTTCGCTATCGCGCTGTTCTGGCGAACTGAACCACATGCGTTGCGCGCCGTCATCTGCACGCACTTCCCTCTCAATCCACCTCCAGCGAACCTCTGAATAAGTTTATTGTTTTGAAAGGGCACGACTTTCAGTCGTGCCGCAAATGCAACAAGATAAGCAAGGGCTTTAGCCCCTGAGGGAAGGTTCGGGGGCTTTGAATTTGATCAGAGCTTCCCTACGATGCCGCCATCACCGAATCCATCTTGCGCGGCTTGAGGTTGGTGGAAACATGCTTCAGCAGATCGCTAGGGTGGATCGGTTTGGTCAGCAGGTCAAACCGGTGCCCATCCTTGGCTGCTAACGTCAGCATATCCGTCGTAGCAGCCTGCCCTGAAAACAGCAGTACCTTGCAATCGGGGAAAATCCGCTTCACCCTGACTGCCAGTTCGATTCCGCTCATTCCCGGCAACATCACGTCCGTAAGCAACAGCTCCGGAGGCATCAGCAGTGCTGTCTCCAACGCTTCTTCTGCGTCGTAGGCCGGTATCGCGGTATACCCGCTCCGGTTCAGGATCTCCGCAAGGGTATCAGTGATGACCGACTCGTCGTCCACCACAAGCACCACAGGGCGACGGATTTTTGAATCGTTGAAAGACGCGGATGTGGGGACATCCTGGATCGGAACAGTGGGGAACCTCGACCTTGAATTCATGGGTAATCGACCTCTATTCGGCAATGTAGCAAACCTTTTTCGATACGGGGCAACTCTTTGAGATACGCCACACATCTTTACTATC
>JBAWCO010000080.1:0-3832 GCA_049590315.1 Occallatibacter sp.
GATATGGCGGATGCATTTAACGAATGGAAGAGCCAGGGTAGTCCACAACGCGATTCGAAGGGCAATAGACGCATGGCGGGGAGAGGCAGCTGTGAACCGCAGGGCGAACCAGAGCCTGCGCCGGAGCCAGCAACGGAACCAGAACCAGAGTCTGATCCGAATTTGCTGCAACAGGCGCTTAATTACGCCAGTGCCCATCCCGGACAGGTCGCACTGGGCGCGGGCGTGATAGTCGTCGGGGGAGCGATAATTGTACTTTCCGGTGGAAGTGCCATACCCATTTTAGCGACGGCAGCAGCGTTTTAGGAGATCGAGAGATGAGTGGTCACGACTACACGGTCGAATTCAGAATTTATAGCAAGACTCTCGATCCTGCTGCAATCACACGAGAGTTGGGTCTGCAACCCTGCCAAATCGGAATCGAGGGTGCTCCCGGATTAGGTAATCGGCCACAGCAAGGAATGTGGGCATATGACGGCGGAGAGGGACGCGCCACATGGGAGTCCCTGGCTGACGGACTCACTCTTGTTCTGGATAAGCTATGGCCTCATCGTGAGGCCATAGCTAAATACCAAACGAGCGGAAAACTTGTGTGGTGGTGCGGGAACTTTCAGTCTTCGTTTGACGGTGGACCAACTCTCTCCGCTGTGCTCCTCGGGAGGCTTGGGGAATTCGGTGCTGAACTCTTCATCGATAATTACTTCGCAGACGACAAAGAGAAAGAACCGCAAAAGGGATGAGCGTCTTGCTTTCGAGGCGCGGGGTCCGTTGCGCATCCTTGAATCCTCGCTCCTGCCAGCGTTGTGAAGAGCGCGGTGCTTTGCACCGGGAGAATAGGGACACACTTGTCCCTCGCCAAAATACCATCCGGGTGCCAAATGAGTCTCGGTCCCGAAGTTAGTGGTTGTTTTTGAAGACAGTTTCCGACCGAGATAGTGTTGTTCAGTGACCGAAAAGCGCAATGAAAACGCCGAGAGACGCGGTGAGCGAAGTTGGCAGGCACACATTTGCAGGCTTTGGAATGCGACCCGGCCCAACGTATCAAAGCACAGTCAGCTACACCTTCGATGCGGGAAACCGTTTGACCGGGGTCACCGATTCAGTCGGTGGTGCGATTTCGCGCAGCTACGATTTACTGGACCGGTTGCTCTCGGAGACCACTCTGCAAGGTTCCGTTGGGTATACCTACGACGCCGATGGACGACGTCAGACCATGACCGTCTCCGGCCAATCGCCAGTAAACTACTCCTTCGATAATGCAAGCCGCCTCACCTCCATCACTCAGGCTGCCGCCAATGTGTCCTTCAACTACGACAACGATGGCAGGCGGACCTCGCTCACTCTGCCGAACGGCATCATCGCAACCTACAACTACGACGCCGCATCGCAGCTAACGGGAATTGTTTATCAGGGTGGCGCGCTGGGCGTCGCGAATCTGGCCTACGCTTACGACCTCGCCGGGGGGCGGATCGGCTTGAGTGGCAGCCTGGCAAGTTCGCAGTTGCCGGCGGCAGTAAATAATGCGGTCTATAATGCGAACAATCAGCTTACACAGTGGGGCACGACCGCGATGAGCTACGACGCCAATGGCAACACGTTGAATGATGGCATGAACAGCTATACATGGGACGCACGGAATCGCCTCGTCTCAGCGAACAACAACGGTGCCAGCTTTGTCTACGATCCGCTGGGCAGGCGAGTCGGCAAGACGATCCTGAGTGCGAACACCAACTTCCTCTACGATGGCGCAAACCCTGTGCAGGAACTGAATGGGACCACGCCCACGGCCAATTTGCTGACGGGTGGTCTCGACGAGCGCTTCACGCGTACCTCCGCGACCGAGACGGACAACTACCTCACCGACGCTTTGGGCAGCACTGTGGAGTTGACCGACTCGAACGGGGCGACGGAGGCGCAGTACAGCTATGCGCCGTATGGCAGTATGAGCATCACAGGGTCGACGTCCAACAGTTTCAACTACACCGGCCGCGAGACCGACGGCCTCGGCATTAACTACTACCGGGCCAGATACTACAACCCAACAACAGGACGATTCCTCAGCGAAGACCCGGCAGGGTTCGCGGGGAGTGGCCCCAATCTCTACGAGTACGCAGGGGATAACCCGATCAGTTTCAATGACCCGCTTGGGCTTTATTCAGGGTCATACGGGCCGCCCGTTGAATCAGGAGGTTCCTTTAACTCTAGTTGTTCTGGATGCTTTTTCTTCTATGGGAACTATGGCGGTCCGGGTTGGACCGGAGGGCAATGGTCGCAAATTCCGCAAGGCGGGGATGGTGCGGCGAATCAGTGGGAAAACCACGGTGACCCGTGGGATCCAAACGACGATATTGCACCTGGATACGCATTGCCGACAGATGCGCTGGACGGCTGCTTCTACGACCATGACAAATGCTATGCCAGAGCGCGAAATCCGCAAAAGGGGAAGCGATGCACGAAGCAATATGATCAAGACGTTTCTGCTTGCGATGTTAAGTTGGCACTGTGTGCGGCTCATCTGAGCGAAACGGGTATGCCGGCAAACGAAGCCAGATTTCGAGAGATGACGATTGATGCGTTTACCTTAAAGTCCACATTTGATTTGTTAGGGTTGTGGGGTGACAAGTAGGGAGTCGCCTCGCAATGTTTTTTGGCGATAGGAAGGCGTACAAAGCATTGGAGAATACTGAATGACTATTGATCCGGCTATTCAGAAACTGTTGTTGAAGGTCGCTTGCCTTTGGCTACCATCTGCGAGCCTGCTCTTGTGGATGTGGCTTCGCGAAATAAAGAGCGTGATCATATACCTTTTCAGCAGCATAAACCTCGTCTGCTACTTGCTATGGCTCGGGGCAATGGTCGTCTTACATTCCCCGAATTTCTATCCATGGTGGTCCGAGTTCAAGGATCTCCAATTAGTCCCTCCGTTTGTCGTTGTTTTATGCCCACTCGTTGCGGTCTTGGTTTCTTTCATCCTGCTTGTAGCGTGTATTGTTCCGAAGCCGAGGGAACAACTATTTCTTTTTCCAGCAAATCTGCTTATGTTGATTCTATGGGGATCATCAATCACTTGGCCCAACTAAGAGGTAACGTCGGGCAGGTGGTCCGCTCAACACGTACGACGTAAGACCTACAGCTATGACGACCGCCGCGATCTGCGCAACGCGCGAAGTCTCCTGGCCCCCGTCATATTACCGGGCCAGATACTACAACCCGGCCACTGGTAGGTTCCTCTCAGAAGATCCCATAGGATTCGCGGGAGGAATCAATATGTACGAGTACGCCGGCGACGATCCAGTTGACTTCTTTGACCCATTTGGAACTGATAAGAAAGATCGCCCAAAGATCTGTGGATATCTTCCTTCGGGGATGATTCAGAGTTTTTCTGGTAATGGGAACTTTGTGGGTACAGCGGGATCGATCGACCTCGTTACGAACTTTCGCACGGGAGAGGTCACCAGCTATTTTTCGCCCGGCTACTTCGCCGGCGGAACAACAGCTGGTGTCTCTTTAACCTCTGGATACACGTTCGGGGACCTTGGCAATGGCAATACAAACTTCGAAGGCGGATTTACCGGAGGGTTTGGAGGCCTTGGACTTGTAACCGGCTCTGTTTCGACATCGAGCGGAGGTCCAGCCAAACCATGGTCCGGCATGAATCCGACGGCCTCTCAGCATGTCACTACCTTGTCTGGTGGCATTCAGACGCCTGGTCGTGGAGCGGGGGCAAACACAACTTACTCTCTTCCACTTGCGAAGCTAGGGAACTATTGGACAATCCCGACGGACCCGACTGTGATGGCCTTATTTCTGGCAAATCAACTATGTTCTGCGG
>JBAWCO010000081.1:0-9689 GCA_049590315.1 Occallatibacter sp.
CAGTCACGAAATCGCTGCGCCTGATCGGCACATTGGGCATGTCGTTCCTATTGAAAAGGCCATCTGCTCCGGGTCTCTCGACCCTGGCTGATGGCCTTTTCTGATGTACCGCGTTGAGATCCTTTCCTTCGAGATTATTTAAGGTCGAAGCGATCCAGGTTCATCACCTTGGTCCACGCCACCGCGAAGTCTTCTACAAACTCGGCCTGCCCGTCGCTGGAAGCATAGACCTCAGCCAGCGCACGCAATTGCGAGTTAGAACCGAAGACGAGATCAACTACGGTCGCCGTCCATTTGTGCTCGCCTTTCGCCCGATCATGCCCCTCCAACAAGCCTCCAGGTGCAGTTGACTTCTGCCACTTTGTGTTCATGTCGAGCAGGTTCACGAAGAAATCATTAGTCAATGTTCCGGGCCTCTTGGTGAAGACGCCATATTCGGTTTGCCCGAAGTTTGCATTGAGCGCCCGCAAACCACCGATCAGAACCGTCATCTCCGGAGCGGTAAGGGTCAGCAGGTTCGCCTTGTCCACCAGCAGCTCTGCAGCGGATTCCTCTTGCCCCTTGCGTATGTAGTTGCGGAAACCGTCCGAGGTCGGCTCGAGAACCGCAAACGACTCCACATCGGTCTGCTCCTGTGAAGCATCGGTGCGACCCGGCGAGAACGGAACCTTCACGTCGTGGCCCGCCTTCTTTGCCGCCGACTCAACCGCTGCTGAGCCCCCCAGAACAATCAGGTCAGCCAGCGAAACCTTCTTCCCGCCGGATTGCGCGCCATTGAATTCCTTCTGGATCGCCTCGAGTTTCGAAAGCACTTTCGCCAATTCGGCCGGCTGGTTGACTTCCCAATCCTTTTGCGGTGCAAGGCGAATTCGTGCACCGTTTGCCCCGCCGCGCTTGTCGGTGCCACGGAATGTTGAAGCCGAAGCCCAGGCCGTGGAAACCAGTTGTGAGATGGTGAGACCGGATGCGAGGACCTTGGCCTTCAGATCTGCAATATCCTTCTCATTGACCAAGGCATGATCCACTGCGGGAACCGGATCTTGCCACAGCAAGTGTTCCTTAGGAACAAGCGGACCAAGATAGCGCGAGACTGGGCCCATGTCGCGGTGAGTCAGCTTGAACCACGCTTTCGAGAAAGCGTCCGCGAACTCCTGAGGATGCTCGAGGAATCGTCTGGAAATCTTCTCGTAGGCCGGGTCCAGTCGCAGGGAGAGATCCGTTGTCAGCATCATGGGAGCGTGCTTTTTCTTGTGATCATGAGCATCCGGCACCGTGCCCGCACCTGCTCCGTTCTTGGGCGTCCACTGGTAAGCGCCTGCGGGACTCTTCGTGAGGTCCCACTCAAAACCAAACAGTGTTTCCAGGAAGCTGTTGTCCCACTTCACCGGGGTCGCGGTCCATGCGCCTTCCAAACCGCTGCTGATCGTGTCGACGCCCGCGCCGCTGCCAAGGCTGTTGCTCCAGCCCAGGCCCTGCTCTTCAATGCCGGCGCCTTCGGGTTCCCTACCAACATACTTGTTCGGGTCGGCGGCGCCATGCGTTTTGCCGAAGGTGTGTCCACCGGCGATCAGGGCAACGGTCTCTTCGTCATTCATCGCCATGCGCGCAAAGGTCTCACGAATATCCACCGCCGCCGCAATCGGATCAGGCTTGCCATTGGGTCCTTCCGGATTCACATAGATCAGGCCCATCTGAACTGCGCCAAGAGGATTTTCGAGTTGACGGTCGCCCTTGTAGCGCTCGTCTCCCAGCCACTTGGTTTCAGGGCCCCAGTAGACGTCTTCTTCCGGCTCCCAGATGTCTTCACGCCCCCCGCCGAAGCCGAAGGTCTTGAATCCCATCGAGTCGAGCGCCACGTTGCCCGTGAGGATAATCAGGTCGGCCCATGAAAGCTTCCGTCCGTATTTCTGTTTGATCGGCCAGATCAGTCGACGCGCCTTGTCCAGGCTCACATTGTCCGGCCAGCTATTCAGCGGTGCAAATCTCTGTGCTCCACGCCCGCCGCCGCCGCGACCATCGGAAATGCGATATGTGCCTGCACTATGCCACGCCATGCGGATGAAGAACGGCCCATAGTGGCCGTAGTCCGCCGGCCACCACTCTTGCGAGTTCGTCATCAAGGCATGCAAGTCCTTGATCACGGCATTCAGGTCGAGGGTCTTGAACTCTTCCGCGTAATTGAATGTCTCGCCCATGGGGTTGGACAGTTGCGAGTGCTGGTGCAATATCTTGAGGTTCAGTTGATTGGGCCACCAGTTTGCATTTCCTGGGGCTCCAGCCACCGTGTGTCTGCCGGTGCCGTTCGAGAACGGGCATTTTGCTTCGCCAAGCATGGCATTTTGGTCGTCGACTATCGGTGGTCCGGGGGTTTGTGTCTCGCGATCAGACATGGGTAAGTCTCCTTGGTTTCCGTGTTGCAATTCTGTTGTCTATTCCGCGATACGCGGCAAGTATTTGAAATTCAACTCGCACGGCAACACAATTGCTGCCGCCAAAATAATACGCCTACCCCTTGAACCTAATTCGTTCGCCTTCCATAAGTAAAATCGATTGTTTCTAAAGTGACGATTCTCCTACTCTATGATGAATACAGGTAGTACGCAGGACCCACATGAACCTCCAGGAACTCCGCTATCTCGTCGCCGTGGCTGAACATCGTCACTTCGGCCATGCCGCCGAGGCCTGCAACGTCAGCCAGCCCACCCTCAGCAGCCAGATCCGCAAACTTGAATCTGAACTCGGCGTCACGCTCATTGAACGCACCAACAAGCGCGTCGAAATGACTCCAGTTGGCAGTCAGATCCTCCTTCACGCCCAACGCGCGCTGGCCGAGGCCGGCCAGATGGAAGCCGTGGCCCGTGCAGCCCGCGACCCGCTAGTCGGCCCATTGCGTCTCGGAGTCATCCCCACACTCGCGCCCTATTTGATGCCCCTGATTCTCAATCCCTTGCGGCACGCTTATCCCGGGCTGACGATCGAGCTGTGGGAAGATCAGACTCGTTCCCTGATTGACGGACTGCGCAATCACCGCCTTGACGCTGCCCTGCTCGCCACGCCGCCCGAGGCTCCGGAGATCACCGAAATCTCTCTCTTCGATGAACCTCTGCTGGCTGCATTGCCTCCAAACCATCGTCTGGCCAAAGCCCGGTCCGTCGCCGAAGAAGATCTTTCCGAGGAGCTCATGGTCCTGGCCGACGGCCATTGCCTGGCAAATCATGCCCTGGCCGCATGCGGCGCAAAGCACGCATCCCTCCGCAAGGGCTTGCAGGGGTCGATGCAAGCCGCCACGCTGGAGACACTCGTCAACCTGGTCGCTGCCGGCTATGGCGCCACGTTGATCCCAGCACTCGCCGCAAAATCGCTTGGAAGCCGCGACATCGTCCTGCGACCGCTGGCAGGAAAATCCTCCCGAACCATCCGCCTCGCCAGCCGCCCCGGATTCCCGCGCCCCCAGGCGCTCCGCGCGTTGGAGAAAATAATCCGTCGAGCAGTCGGTACAACACTGGCTTAACCTGCAAATTCATACGGGTCGGAGCCTGTGGAAAACCCGTCAAACACCTAGAAAAAGCCGAGTTCTCCACAGGTTTTGGGGGATTTCTCGTCAGGGAGAATTCCGGACTCCCTTATCCACAAAAAACCCTAATCTCCGCCGTTGACCGCATCCGTCAGGCTCCTTAGAGTCTGTAGTCAGGCAGTGATCCTTTCCCTGCCCGCCAAGGCCAAGGAAGATTTGAGCCGCTTGCTGGAACCGGTCGCGCACGACCCCGCCAATTCGGAGTGAATATGCTGAAACTGAAAAAAATCCACATCCTCGGCTTCAAGAGCTTTTGCGACCGCACGGAGTTGTCCGTGCCGGGCGCAGGCATCGCCGTGGTGGTGGGGCCCAATGGATGCGGCAAGTCGAACATCCTCGATGGGGTGAGCTGGGTGCTCGGAGAGCAGAGCGCAAAAACTCTGCGCGGCTCGCACATGCAGGACGTCATCTTCGCTGGAACCCGCGACCGCAAGGCGCTCGGCATGGCCGAAGTCACATTGACCATGGTCGACCCCGAAGCGTGGGAAGGACCGATCCCCGTCGAGCCGGATGTCTTAGTCGAGCATGACGGCCCCGCTGATTGGGACGAGGACGAAGTGCGCCGCCTGCGAGCCAGCGAGGCAGAGGAGATCATTGCCGCTGAACAGCCTGGTCAATCTACCGAAGAGGATTCTGCCCCTGAGTCGGCCGCCGAGTCTGCGGAAACGCACATGCCGCAAGCCGTGGTGCTCAAGATTCGCCGCCGCAAGTTTCAGCACAAGCCGCAGAAAGGCGAAATCGTCATCACCAGGCGGCTCTTCCGCACCGGGGAGAGCGAGTATTTGCTCAACGGCAAGCTCTGCCGTCTGCGCGACATTCAGGACATCTTCATGGGCACCGGCCTGGGACCGGAGAGCTACGCCATCATCGGGCAGGAGCGGATCGGGCAACTGCTCAGCTCGAAGCCGCACGACCGCCGGGCCATCATTGAAGAGGCTGCCGGAATCACTCGCTTCAAGAACAAGAAGCGGCTGGCCGAGTTGCGCCTGGAAAGTGCCAAACAGAACCTCGCGCGCGTCGACGACATTTTTGAAGAAGTCACTCGCCAGATGAACAGCCTCAAGCGGCAAGCATCCAAGGCAGAGCGGTTCGCGGCGGTGCGTGACGAACTACGAAACCGGCTTCGTGTTGTGCTGGCCAGCCGCATGGCAGCCATGGATGCGGAACAAGCTGGCCTGGAAACGGAAATTGCCGCCCTGACGGAGCGGATCAATGTCTCAGCCGCGGAAATCGCCGAGCAGGAAACCAGTCAGCACTCGCTTACGGAGCGCGGCTATGAACTTGAACGCGAAGGTCATGAAGCTCAGAACCGCGCCAACGAAGCCGCCGTCGAGTTGGAACGTGCTACAGCCAGGGAGCGCGGCAACGCCGAGCGCGTCGCCGAGTTGGAAGTGCGCATTGCCGCGGCCGGAGCGGAATTAGAGGCTACGCGGACCCAGTTGGCCACCATCGCCGATGAGCGAACGCAACAGCACGCGTTCCTTGAGTCGGCGGCCGGCGAGGCCAAGGATTTCCGCCACAAGGTTGAAACGCACCAGCAGGAAGCACGCGCAGCGGCCGAAGAAGTCTTCGCCGTCGAGCGGCAGTTGGAAACCAATCGCCGCCATGCAATGCACCTGCTTACCTTGGCCGGCAACGCCCGCAACCACACGGCCCAGGCAGAAGAGAGCCTTGCCGCCCTGGAACGCGAGGCGGAGCGCCTTGACGCCGAGATGGGTCAGGCGCGCAATGAGCTTGAGAACCTGGGCGTCGCCAGTGGCCAGTCGAAACTGCGCTTTGAATCTGCGGTTGATGCACTCAAGCGTCTTGAAGGTGAAATCGCGAGCCTTCGTGAGACTCTGCAGACGCGCCGCGCTGAAGAAAACGCGCAACGGGCGCGCGCCAATCAACTGCGCAGTGAACAGGCTGCTTTAGACGGTCGCCGCAGCTCGCTGGAAGCGCTGATCCGAAACCATGGCTACTCCACTGAAACCGTGCGCCGTCTGCTCAAGCCGGGTGCACTTGGTGCAGGTCGGTCGGCTATCGGCACGCTCGCTGATTTCCTTGAAGTAAGTGCCGAGCATGAGGCAGTGGTCGACGAGTTTCTGCGCGACGAGTTGAATTACATCGTTGTCGAAAGCTGGATGGCTGCGGAAGAAGGCGTGCGCCTCTTGAAGTCCGGCTCCGATGGTCGAGCCACATTCCTTGTCCATTCTCCCGAGCAGCGCGCGCTGTTTGAGGAGCCCTCCGATTCCATTATCAGCGGACCAGGCCTGACCCCGCTCAAAGACTCGATTCGCGTCTTGAACGGTTTCGAGCGGACGCTCGAATCCATCCTTCCCAAGCTCGGCAACGGTTATCTGGTCGAAGATCCAGCCGAGGCGTTGCGTTTAGCCTCTCACTACACCTATGCCTTCTTCCTCACGCCCAGCGGCGAGTGCTTTCACAACACCACGGTGACCGGCGGCAAGCCCGCATCAGAAGGCCCGTTGGCGTTGAAGCGCGAATTGCGCGATGCGGAAAATCGTCTGGCCAAACTCGAAACCGCCCTTACTCAGGCCGAGACTGAAGGCGCGGCTCTGACTCGCTCCATTGAGGAACTGACCGCCCTACTGGAAGCGCGCAGCGAAGAGCGCCGCTTGGCCGAAACTGACACCGCCAACCAGGGCGCGGCCCTCAAGCAGATGGAAGGCGAAGCGCAGCGCATCGAACGACGCCTGCAGGAGTGGGTATTGCAGGCCGCGCGCAACAAGGACGCGCGCGAAGCTAAGCACGCTTCGATCGAGGAGAAGCGACATGAGACAGAGCGCCTTGAGGCTGAGCGTGCCACCGCCGAGGCATCTCTAGACGAGTTTCAGGCCAAGCTGGACTTGCTGCGCCAGAAGCGCGAAGGCCTGCAACAGGAAGCAGCTGCGGTTACTGCGGAGTTGGCAGGCCTGGAGGAGCGGCGGCGTGGTGCTGAAACCGCCTATCAGCGCATTGATCGTCTCCACTCTGACCTGGAACGCCGCGTGCAGAGCCTTTCGCAGCAGCAAGCCTCTGCCGACGCCGAGCGAAACCAGCGTATTGCTGAGACAGCAGCCCTCGCTGGAAAGCAGAAAGAACTAGAAGATATGCGCGTCCAGGCTCTGACTGCGGCGCAGTCGATCACGGAGCAGGCCCAGATTCTTCGCCAACAACTAGCGGGCATCGAGACGCAATTGAAGACCGGCCGCGCCGCCCTCGATCAGTTGCGCGAAGATCGTTCCGGACGTTCCAGCCATGTTGCCAAGCTTCGCTCCGATCTCGAATACCTTGAGGCGAGCTGCCTTGCCGAGGTAAACATCGAAGCACAGTTGCTGCGCGCTGACGAACAGATCGCGCGCCTCACGGATGAAGCTCTCGTCGCTGAAGAAGAAACCTGCCGCACCCTGCGCCAGAGGATGGAGCAGATGGGTCCCGTCAACATGATGGCCCTCGATGAGTACAAGGAGACCGCCGACCGTCATGGCTTCCTCGAAGCACAGCGCAAGGACCTGATGGAGTCCATCGAGAACACGCAGGAGACGATCAAGGAGATCGATCAAATCTCGCGTACCCGGTTCGACGAAGCCTTCGCCAAGATCAATGAGAACTTTGGCCATGTCTTCTCACGGCTCTTCCAGGGTGGCCAAGCCTTCCTGCGCCTCACCGATCAGGAAAATCAGGCTGAGAGCGGTCTGGAAATTGTCGCCTCGCCTCCGGGCAAGAAGCTGCAAAACGTGCTGTTGCTTTCAGGCGGCGAAAAGGCCCTCACTGCCCTGGCTCTGCTCGTCGGCATCTTCCAGTTCCAGCCCAGCCCGTTCTGCGTGCTCGACGAAGTGGATGCCCCACTCGACGAAACCAACGTGGGCCGCCTCGCGGACTTGCTGCACTCCCTCAGCTTGGACACGCAATTCCTTCTTGTCACGCACTCCAAACGCATGATGCAATCCGCCGACATGATCTACGGCGTCACCATGCAGGAGCCCGGTGTCTCCAAGGTCGTCAGCGTGCGCCTCGGCGGCCAGGAACGCCAACGCGCTACGGCATAAATCGCTCCGGTGAAGAGTGAAGAGGCTTCTATTTGCGAAGGGGATGGCTTCAACTGTCTCAGAGATCTGAGCACTGTCAACCGCGCGAGGGCAACTGTTTTCAGGCATAAAAATCGCCCCCGAAGGATATCTTCTCTTCGGAGGCGCTTGTATTTCACAAGATAGAAACGGGGACCAGTAGCCGGCACTGGAGGTCGGTAGCACGCGGCTACTGGTGATCCCTGCACTAACGAAGCTAGTAGCGGCTTCCCCTTTCCACTGCTGCCTCGTGTCGCCCGGCTCTAAGAAGGCTGTTCGTGCTCGCCCTCCGAACCATGTTGACAATTGGAGTTTCTCCGATCTTCGGCGACCGGTCCGTGACGGCCGTCACAGGGGTACGCTGCCTTTTCTCAAGCAGTTGCGAACACCATATTTCACCATCTCTCATACTGCATTTTCTGACCGATCTCGATCACTGACGCATCCTATGCGCACATTGACAAACCATGCCGCGCCCTCGAAAATCGAAGATTCAGCTCCCGCCGAGAAAGGCCTTTCTGTGACAGCTCTTCTGACAACCGATTTGGGCGTAACACCGCTTCTCGGCCGTGGTAAAGTACGCGATCTCTATGCGGTCGACGGCGCTCTTCTGCTGGTCGCGACCGACCGTATCTCCGCTTTTGATCACGTTCTCGCCACTGGTATTCCGGGTAAGGGGAAGATCCTGACACAGATCTCTCTCTTCTGGTTCGAGCTGTTGTCGAGTCTGGTTCCCAACCACCTCATTACCGCCGATGTCGCCCAGTATCCCGCCGCTCTACAACCTTATGTGGACCAGCTCGAAGGTCGCTCGATGCTCGTCAAACGGGCAACCATGTTTCCTGTCGAGTGTGTCGCCCGCGGCTACCTGGCCGGATCGGGCTGGAAAGAATACAAAAGCAGCGGAACCGTTTGCGGTATCCCTCTTCCAGCAGCGTTGCTGGACGGCTCACGGCTTCCTCAGCCGGTTTTCACTCCTGCAACCAAGAGCCAGGACGGCGCACACGACGAGAACATCTCCTTCTCCGCCACTGAGTCTCTGTTGGGAGCCGAAGATGCAGCCGAACTGCGCCGGCTGACGCTCGCGCTCTACCAGAAGGCCGCTGACCACGCGGAGTCGCGCGGTCTGATTCTCGCCGATACAAAATTTGAGTTTGGCAGAACCGCCGAAGGGATTATCCTTGCCGATGAGGTCCTGACACCGGATTCCTCTCGCTTTTGGGAGGCCGCTGCATGGAAGCCCGGCGGCGCACAGCCTTCATTCGACAAACAATTTGTGCGCGACTATCTTGAAGCAATCCACTGGAACAAACAGGCGCCAGCCCCCGGCCTGCCTGACGAAGTGGTGGAGCGCACACAGAGCAAGTACCTTGAAGCCTTTAGCCGCTTGACCGGGCGGCAGCTCAATCTGTAGACCTTGGACGGAGTGCAATGATGATGTGGGTTGATTGGGTCATTGTGATCGTCATGGCGGTGTCCATGATCAGTGGACTCGCGCAGGGTTTCTTCCGTTCCGTCTGCGCCCTGGCCGGTCTCATTGTGGGATTATCGGTTGCATTCTGGAATTACGGACGCGCGGGGGCGATTTTGATCCACTTGGTCCGCGTGCGCGCAGTGGCTGATGCCATTGGCTTCATTTTGATTGCGGTTCTGGTCATGGCAATTTTTGCCATCATTGGTGCCATCTTGGCCAAGACATTCAAGTTGATCGGGTTGGGCTGTCTCGATGGACTTGCCGGCGCAGTTTTCGGATTCTTCCAGGGCGTGATTCTGGTAACCTTGGGAATCCTGGTGATCGTGGCCTTCTTTCCCGAGGCCCAGTGGCTGGCGCAGGCGAGATTGCCTAAAATGTTCTTCGGGGCCTGTCACTTGAGTACGCATATGAGCCCGTCGCAACTGGCGCACCGCGTACGGGATGGGCTCAAGACGCTGGAAGAGGAAACACCGGTTTGGATAAATCCCAAAAAGAGTTGATGTTCTGTAGCATTGGAGTTGCCGCGGCAAAGATCCAGACAATCTGGTAAAAAACAAGAGGTGAACGTGAGAAGAGAACTGGACAGCCTGGT
>JBAWCO010000082.1:0-8940 GCA_049590315.1 Occallatibacter sp.
CAAGTGCATTGTCCCATTGGACGCGATTGATCCCGGTGGTGGGCTTTTCACCCACCAGGAATACGAAGAGCCCATGGGTATACGTGTCGTTGTAACGCTGGGTAGAAGCTCGATGCATATTCTGTCGAAACAGAATCAAGCCGGGGCACAGTTCGCGCCGTGAAATCTCCGCGTCTTCATTCGCCTGATCGGTTCGACCCGAATAATCCGCAGCCCGCGCCTTCCAGGGAAGCCACGATGAATCGTAGGTGAATCCTTCATCTTGGGCCGCCTGTTGAATGGCGTCGATGGTGCGGTCGAACTGCAAATTGAGTAGCGTGTGCAATGGATCCGGAACGGTGGAGACAACGAAGTGCAGATCCTTGGGAAGCGGGCTCAGCGTGGGCTTCATCGGTCCCGGAGTTCCCTGGAGAAACCGGCTCACGGCCGCTGTGAGCTCTCCCCCTGAGCCGGTATCCTTGCCGGGCTGGTCGGCGAACGCAGAACAGGTTGTGCTTGCGAATTGCTGCGCGACAGCGGTCTTGGGATTGCTGACAGATTCTGGGGTAAGCGGAGACGCTGAGGGAGTTATCGCGAAACGAGCCCCGGCCGTCAAGACGGTTAAGAGAGCAAAGATGGTTACACCACGTTTCATCGATAGTCCCTTTGGAGAGGATGACGAATCCTCCGCAATACGACATGAGCCGATCGCACGTCACTCTGTGCGTCAAGGACATGCTTGTCGTCTGAACGCGGTCGGTGAACAGCGCTGAGGTGCATTCGACCTCGGTCTGTCGGCTTCGATCTCGGTTGGGCAGGAAAGATGGCCGCAAAGAGCCAACTCGAGAATTTGCGCGTGCGTCTGACACGCGCTTGTGTTGGTGCTCTCATTGGCGGAGTCTCACGATTGTTCCGCCATGATCACTGCTCCTTCTCACATTGTTTTCAGATACTCGAGGAGCGACCGCTTCTGGTCGGCACTCAAAGTTGTGCCCCACAGGTGACCTTGATTACTGTTACCTGCGACTTGAGTGTCATAGCGGTAGCCGCTGCGCACCGCGTCGTCTCCGGTGGAGACAAAACCCAATCCCTCGGGATCCACAACGTCATAGCCGCGATAGAACGCCTTCGGCCGATCCGCCGGGTCTTTGAGGAGATCCTCGATGGTTGGAACGGAGCCGTTGTGCAGGTAAGGTCCGCGAAGCCACAGACCTTCCAGCGAGACGTTCACGTAACCGTTCTGCTTATCAAAGTGTGAAAACTTCCAGCTATACCTCTTGGCGTAGTCGTTGTAAGCAGTAGCCGAGGCCTGAGTCCACATGTCGATGCGATGCCTGTCAGTATTGAGCATCGGGTTTTCAACGGGCTCCACTTGCCCGGTACGCGCTCCGCCGGCTGCATGGCAAACCGCGCATTGCTGGTCAAAGATGGCTTTGCCTTTGGCCGCCAATTGCTGGTCAATCGGAAAAGGGAAGCGCGGAGGCTGATCGTGAAGCATGAAATCGCGAATTCTCTTCAGGCTTGATTCCGAATCCGATTTCTTGAAATCGGTGTTGACCCACGTCACCGGTGTTCCGTCTCCAATCGCAGAACTGATCAGTACCTCCTGCAGCGTCGTGTTCAGGCCATCCCAGTGGAATGCGTACCCCTGGTGCGAGGCCAGGTTCCACACCGGCATCATGTCCGAGTTGCCGATACTTCCGTCCACGGGTTGATTCAGAACGCGATACTTCACCGGATTGAAGGGGTCGATGCGGCCATTTCCCCACCGCGGCAAGTCGCGCATCCAGCCATATTGTTGATACGCCCTCTCCTGGTATTGAAGGGTGAGCTTTGTGAAAGGAACCAGCGCGAAGCGATAGGTGAGCTGATCGACGATAGAGAGCTGGTAGTTGCGCTCGATCTCGGCCATGATCGTGGTCCCGTTGAAGCGCGGATCGTCGGCGCAAGCAAAGAGGAAGCGGAGATAGTCTTGCGGGCTTGTGGTGTTGCTCGGCCCCGCCGCAACTACGACAGGTTTGTCAGTTGCGGACTTACGATAAGTCGCAGTATGACAAAAGGCGCAGTTGATGCCGACTCTGTCAATTCCGATCCGCTGCTTTGAAAAGCCGACCGGCAGCTCATGACCCTCCTGCGAAACGATGCCAAGCGACGCATATCCGCCGGGTGCCGGCAGTTTGTCGGGAAAGACACGAGGGAGCACCAGCCAGATCCAGTAAGGCACGCCGGCGGTTCCTTCTGTACCGATGGAGCCATAAAGAAAGTGTTCTTCGGCAGTGGCGAAGTACGGCGGTGGCGTCTGACGGAAGAACTGCACGTAAGTCAGCACCCCTGCAAAGGCAACGACCAGCAGAGCCACAGCAATCAATCCTATGTGAGTTCTGCGAAAGCTTCTAAAAATCCTGTCGTGCTTGGTCAGATGAGGATGTGCCTTCATCTCGCGCACCGCGAGGATAAGGAGCGCAACTTCCGGAATGAAGAAGGTCAGATCGAACAGGCCGAATTGAATGTAGTCGCGATTGAAGATGCAGAAATATACAACACCAGCCAGGCGCGCAAGCACAGCAAGCCATGCGACCGGCAGATAGCGCAGTGGATGGAGAGCGGCGGGGACATAGAAGGCGCTCAGCAGCACGAGAAGGAGTGCGGCGAAGCTAGGCCACATCAAGGGAGTGGCCAGCGGCAATGCGGAGAGCATCATAATCGGCCCCGGCATCAACAGAGTCGGGATCGCCAGAAGACAGTTGGCGATAATGCCCACCCACACCACTCGACTGAACCACACTGCGTACCTGTTCAAAGCTCACGTCCTGTTCGCAGAGATCCTTTGAAGCTCCTAAAGCGTTTTCAGATATTCAAGCAAGTCCTGTTTCTGCTCGCTTGATAATTCATTACCGTAAAGATGCCCACCATTTCCGTTTCCCGGAATCGAAGTATCGTACGTTGACCCTTCGGCGCGCGCTTCCGCGGTGTCGCTGATGAACCCAACCTTGTGCTCGTCGTACACGTCATAGCCACGCGCAAAAATTTTGGGCCTCTCCGCCGGCGCATTCAGTAAATCAGCGAGAGTGGGAACCGAGCCATTGTGCAGGTAAGGAGCGCGCGCCCAAATCCCATCCAGAGGCACGTTCGCATAACCGTTTGTCTTAATGAAATGCTGGAAGCGGTGCACGTTGTCAGGGAACAAGAGCGCTTGGCTGGTAGCCAGAGTGTAGGTGAAGGAATTCAGGCGATACGGGTCGGTTCCGATGGAAGCAATGTCTTCCACAGTTCCGGTCTTGCTGCCGGTGAAACTGTGACAATCTGCGCAATGTGTGTCATAGATGGCTTTCCCACGCGCGCTCCTGGTCGCATCAATTGGAAAAGGGAATGTAGGTGGGGGCAGCGCGAGAATCCAATCGTGAACGCGCTGAATGGCCACATAGTCCACGGTGACGGGGGTGACGCCAGCGCCTAACGATGCACTGAGGTTGCGCTCGTCGAGTGACGTATTATTTCCATCCCAATGCAGATGCATACCATCGCGTGGTTGCTGATTCCAGAGAGAAGGGAAGTCCGCAGCACCCATGAGCTCCGCGCGCGGCAGTTGCGTGAGGTCCCAGTTGAACTGGATCGCCTTGTATGGATTGAACGTGTCGACGCGGCCCCGTCCCCATTGCGGAAGAGTAGGGTCATTCAGCAGAGGACTTATCCTGTTGCGCAGTGAAAGCGTCTCTAGCTTGGAGCGCTGGATAACAAATAAGTGCAGTAAAAGTTTCTGCATCAGGCTTACATGCGTGCCGGACTCCTCTGCCTTCGCGATCACATTGCCGGCGGTCAACCGGTCATCCAGAGAACAAGCCTGCTCGAATTGAAAGAACCCTTCCAGGTTGAGCTGATGCGCGGGCATGCCGAGCACGATCTGGTGCGCGCTCCCCAGAGATGTACGCACGGTACCGGTGTGGCAGGCCGCGCAGTTGATGCCCACTTCGTCAAGCCCCAGCCGCCGTCTGCGCGATATGCCCACCGGAAGTTCATGGCCCGGCTCAAAGATCAAGCCGAGCGAGGCATATCCGCCGGGTAACTTGTCGGGGCAAATCGCCGGAAGCGTCTTGAAGATGAGATACGGCGGCAACACGCCTCCTACCGGCGTGAAGACGGTGCCCCCGGTCTCACTGCCGATGGAGCCATACTTGTAATGATCTCGAATGTCGTTGTAAGTAACCGGGCGATCTGCAAGGAAATAGTACAGGAGAACAATCGCAACAACCGCGATGACGAGGATGACCGCCAGCAGCACATTGCGCCTGAAGCGATGCTGATAGAGATCCACCGGATCTGAGTAGACGAGATCGACAAGGTCGCCCTCCGCTGTGCGAATGATGCTCTCGTCGCTCATGCTCGCACGTCCTGTCGCGCTGGCTCCGAATCCAAGAATGGTTCCGGGTTGAAGACTTCCATGATCTTCGCCACCATGGCGTCATGGTCGCCATCGAATCGACGCACGTCGTAACAGCCCAATGGATTGGCGATTGCATTCACCAGGCAGCGATTGCAAAAGGTGCATGGGCGCTCCGGAAGATTCTTTCCAGATCGCAGAATATGGGGTAGGTCGCGGTTCGCCACCAGCGGACGCGCGATGGAGACAGCGTCGGTATACCCCTCGGTGATCACGCGACGAATCACCCGGGCATCCTGGTATCCACCGGTATTGATGATCGGCACGCTGACATTTTGTTTCACGGATTTGCAGTACTCCGAACTGACGGCTTCGATGGGATGACTCTTCTTGGTGCGTTCCCAGAACGCCGAGAAGATCGGACGAAGAAAGCGGAAATGAAACATGGTGTAGTTGAAGTAGCCGCGCACCCCGCTTCCGATCATCGTCCCGTACCACCAGTTCAATTCGTCAGGCGGAAACCCTCCGGGCGGCAGCAGAGGATGCGGAAATATGCTGCCGATGGAAACATGGATGGCGTCCACACCCGCGTCGTCAGCCCACTTCGCCACCTGGATGCCTTCCTGCAGAGTGTTCCCCTTTTTTTCCCATGGATAAAGCGCGTTTCCAAAATCAACTGCATTCAGCTTCGCCTGCAAATGAAAATCGTCACCAACCTCTTTGCGGATGGCTGCAATGATTTCCAGCAGAAACGCTGCGCGGTTTCGCAAAACTCCACCATATTGGTCTTTCCTGTCGTTGATGCCCGAGCTCAAAAACTGCGTGATGAGATATCCGTGCGAAGCATGAAGCTCGACGCCATCCAATCCAGCTTCGCGCGCGCGTCTCGCGCCATTCGCAAAGTCCTGAATGGTTTCCTTGATTTGCTTCACTGTCATTGCTTCGCACAGCAGGCCGTGAAACGTATCCTTCTTGCTGGTGGATGAGAGCGCCTTGGTCCTGAAGTTCTCTACTCCGGGATTGTCCCTCTGCCTTCCTGAATGGCTGAGCTGCAGAATGTACTTGCAGTCATGGCGGTGCACAGCCTCGCCGACCGCGCGCCAAAACGGAACCTTGTCATCCGTGTCGATCATTGCGTAGTTCGGCATGATGCGCCCACGCAGGCTCACCGGAACGTAGGACGAAATGATGGCGCCCACGCCGCCCTTCGCAAACGACTCCTCCCAATTGATCCGCGTCTGCGTGCCCGTGCCGTTGTAATTGTCGAACCGTCCAGAGATATTCGACCGAAACAGCCGGTTTTTCACACGTAGATTACGGAACTGCAAGGGCTGGAATATGACATTGTCTTCCATCGGAAGACCATCCTTTCTAGAAGGTCTTCATATATTCGATCAAGGCGCGCTTCTGATCGTCCGGCAGGTCTGTGCCGAACGTGTGCCCGTGGTCCTCGATCATGTCCGGCGACTGGCTTAGCTTCAGCAAATCCGGAACCATCGCTCTCAGGTCGCTGTCGTACTGTCCGTTATTTTCAAGTGCATGTACAAGCCGCACCAGCCTGTCTGGATCGCCCAGCAGGCGCTTGAGCTCGACGATCACGTCCGGCGTCATTGTTGCTTTGAACACATTGATATTCGCCAGCAGATCAACTGGGGTTCCCGCGGGAACTCGTATCTGAATGTCGCGGATATTCAGGGTCGAGTCTGTGCCCGTGACCCTGACCGATTTCTTGCCCAAACGCTTTCCAGGCCAGAGCAGCTTCTCCGTCGCGTCGTCGAACGCCGTCATTCTTCCTTTCACTGACGGGTCGCCGGTGAAGACGCCGAGCGAGTTGTTCAGGAAGAATGGCGCGGTCGCCCACACATTGATCAAAGAGGGCACGCGATAGTATCCGCCATGATCGATCGGGAAAGAGAGCGTCTCGCCGTCAGCAAACGGATTCTGCACCGTCATTGTTCCTGGCGGCGGCAGCTCCTTGAAGGTCTTTGACGAGAAGTTCTGCCATATGTGCCCCTCCGTCGGATTGGTTCCCATAGCACGTTTGGCATTGGTCCCAATCGCCATCTTTGGATCGGAAGAGACCAGCGGATAGCGGTCGTCGTCGGATAAGAAATTCTTGTCCAGGAAATCCGGTGACATCACCAAGTTCACCCACGCCGGCTTGGCTGCATCAGAATGCTTGTCCAGACCGTTTGTCACCTCGGGGGGAACTTTGCTGGAGTGGCAGCGTGCGCAGTTTTCTGCGAAGGCGCGCTTGCCCGTATCCAGGACCGCAGGAGTTGCGGTCATGTACGCAGCGCCGCCCGGTGCCTTACTCAACGGATAAGGCTGATTCGCATCCAGGAAGTCCGCCGCGTTGCCCATGCGCGCCGATGTAAGTTGCCAGTCCACGCACTCCTTCTGTGCCTTGTCAATATCGAAGGGATGTTGTGTCGTCGGAACTGCGGGCATCGGCAGCAATGGCAGCGGCCGCAGTGCTCCCGTGAATGAGTCTTCAAGGCTGTAGCGGTAGTCGGGGCAGCTGCCGATGTTGATATACACGCGCAATGCCGCGCCTGCGGGACCAATCGAGTCCGATCCATCTTTCAGAATGTGCGGAACCGCCTGCTTAGTCCCGTCATTCATCACTTCAAGGTGTTTGGGACGCGCCGAGAGGATATACCAAATTGAGTTGATTGCATTCGGATTGTTGATGAAGTCAGTGCTGATGCGACTTGTGTCCGATGTACCAGGGGGCTGCGTGTCGTACACCCAGTAGAGGAAGTTATGTTGAGTCAGCCGGCCTTTGAACATCTCTCCTTCGCGCAGGAACTGATTGCCGAATGCTGGCGCAAGATTTTCCCATTGCGGATTCTCGGGATCTGTGGGCGGATTGTCCGGGCTAAAGGCGATGTGGCACAGGCCGCAGGTCAATCCAGCAACATACGGAGGCTCAATGCGCGAATCGCGGTTGAGATACTTCTTTGCATCCCACTTACTTGCGTCGAAGTCGGGATTGGGAAAGAGACGGAGCCCCATAATTCCGCTGGAATACGGGTCCTGGCAGTTATCCAGCATCAAGCCATACGCATCGGGCGCGGTTGCCTTCGTGCACCCGGGATCGTTAATGACACCGAGCTTTGCAAAGCGCTGGTCTCGCGGAGTGCCGGTAATGTAATCCATGAGATTCACATCGATGGGAAGCTCAAGGAGATTGCTCAGCGACCAGAGCTTCTTTTCGGCTTTGCGCCAAAAACGCGAGTTACCGCGCGCGTTCTCGGGGTTACCGTCCGTGCGCAAAGGATCTCCACCGGTCCACAGGTACCATGTGCAGGCGCCTTGCTGTTGTTGCGGGGTCAGGTAATAGCCATAGTGATCCGGTAGCTCGCCGGGGATTCCGTCGCAGGTCTTCGTGTAGTTCTGGAATCGTAACTTGGGATCGGGGAACTGCGCTTGTTGCGTTTGCTTGGCAGGTGGGCAGCCGACAGTGAAGAGGCAAACAACCGCGAGTAGACCGGGGAGGACTATTCGACCGACATGACGCCTAAGTTCGTTCATACGACCTTCGTTCTCAGCTTTCATACCCTGAGCCGATCTGCGGACTCGCCGAAGACGGTTGAAATTTAGTCCAAGGTGTTTTCAGGCGACGGGGGACAGCGGCTCGGGGAGCGAGGTTAATGTCCCATGAATAAGGGGGAGTGTCAAGCATTTTGTGACATGCTCGGGCAGAGAAAGACGAAAGTCTCCTGCAATAGTGATTGTGCTGAAACCCGATGGGTTAGTAGTTGATTAATAAGTAAGTCGCAGGCGTGGGTGTATCTATGTGAGGGCGCGAAGTTACATATGCAATCGAAAGGAAATGCGTCTAGGGTCCCTCTGCTTCAAGCATGCACCACTTTAAATCCAGCCCGAAGGCGAATCTGAAATCGTTGCGCCGGCATTGATTTGTTTATTTCTTGACAAATTGAAATGAACAACCTAGTGTCTGCCGGTATATGTCTACAGAACTAGTTCCGGAGATGCGTAGTCCGCGTCGGCAGGAAGCCATTGGAGTTCGTAAGGATGGAGATTGCTGCTCCCTGCCTGAATCAACCTTCTGGGTGAGGTCTTCATGAAGAGATCGAAATTGATTCGAGGATCAGCGTTAGCCGTGGTTCTCTCGGTGTTCGCCCTACACACAGCGTCTGCGAATATCTTTGGCGACATCGCAAGTCACATAGGCAAGGCTCTGACGGGTGCCGGCAAGGTCGTTGGCGCTCCCTTCAGCGGATTTCTGCAGGGCGCGACTGACCCAGTCGTCGATGGCGCTGCCGATAAGTTCACTGACGTCGCGAGCAAGGCTGCCGACCGGCTTGACCAGAGTCTGGCCAAGGAAAACATCTCTGTCGAGAACATTGCTTCTACTTCGATTGCGACTCTCAATACGACCTTGAATGCGAGTCTGAATGCGACGATCACCACGCAACTTGATCGCGTCAACAAGATTGCCAACAGCGCATTGGACCGCGAAGCCAACATCCTCGACAGCACGGTCTCAAGTGTCGATGCGATGGTGAGCAAGGACATTGAGAAGGTCCAGGGCATTGAGACAGACGCCTTTAACC
>JBAWCO010000083.1:0-9330 GCA_049590315.1 Occallatibacter sp.
GCCTTTTTGGCACGACTAAAGTCGTGCCCTGATACAAAGCTATTTTGTTGCGGTGTAGCTGCGCGGGCGGGGCTTGATGAATTGTGTGTCGACTTCTTCGTACTCGATCTTTGGGCCCTCGGGCGCGCCGGTGAAACTGGCCTTACTGGTCTTCAAAAACTTCTCGTCGTTGCGGTCGGGGAAGTCTGGCTTGTAGTGCGCGCCGCGCGACTCGTCGCGGAGCAGCGCGCCGAGCGTGATGGTGCGCGAAAGCTCAAGCATGTTCTTCAACTGGCGAGCGAAGGCGAAGCTGGTGTTGGCCCACTGGCTGCGGTCGCTGAGGTTGACCTTCTTGTAGCGATCGAGGAGTTCGACGATCTTCTCGTCGGCTTGCTTGAGGCCCTTGTTGTAACGGATGACGGTGACGTGCTCGGTCATGGTGACGCCGAGTTCGCGCCAGAGTTTGAAGGGGTTTTCTGTGCCTTCGTTGTTGAGGAGATTCTTGTTGATTTCAGATTGGCGGGCGAGCTCGGCCGCAGCGCCGCCATCGCCTTCAGCGGCGGGCAGGTTCTTGGCGTAGGCGAGGGCGTTGGGGCCGGAACGGAAGCCGCCGAAGATGCAACTGACGAGCGAGTTTGCGCCGAGACGATTGGCACCGTGGTACTGGTACTCGCACTCGCCGGCGGCAAAGATGCCGGGGATGTTGGTCATTTGGTTGAAGTCGACCCAGAGGCCGCCCATGGTGTAGTGCATGCCGGGGAAGATCTTCATGGGGACGTCGCGCGGATCGTCGCCGACAAACTTCTCGTAGATCTCGAGAATGCCTTCGAGCTTGCGATTGAGCGTGGCGCGATCGATGTGAGTGAGGTCGAGATAGACCATGGGCTGGCCGTCGAGGCCGAGTCCATACTCGTAGACCACCTTATGGATGGCGCGCGTAGCAACGTCACGCGGAACGAGGTTGCCGTACTTGGGATACCACTCCTCAAGGAAGTACCAGCGGTCCGACTCTGGAATCTGCTTGATGGGGCGGCTCTCGCCTTTTGCGCGGGGAACCCAGACGCGGCCACCTTCGCCGCGAGCCGACTCCGACATGAGGCGGAGCTTGTCTTCACCGGGAATGCAGGTGGGATGGACCTGAATGAATTCGCCATTGGCGTAGTAGACGCCCTGCTGGAAGACGGCTGATTGCGCGGAGCCGGTGCAGACGACAGAGTTGGTGGACTTTCCGAAGATGGCGCCGTTGCCGCCGGTGGCGAGGATGATCGCATCTGCGGGGAAGCTCCGGAGTTCCATGGTGCGGAGATCGAGGGCAGTGATGCCACGGGCCACGCCCTTGGAATCGATGATGGCGGAGAGGAACTCCCAGCCCTCGTACTTCTTTACCTTGCCGTCGGCTTCGTGACGGCGGACCTGCTCGTCGAGCGCATAGAGAAGCTGCTGGCCCGTAGTTGCGCCTGCGAATGCGGTGCGATTGAAGAGTGTGCCACCGAAGCGGCGGAAATCGAGAAGGCCCTCCGGGGTGCGATTGAAGGGGACGCCCATGCGGTCGAGGAGGTCGATGATGCCAGGGGCTGCTTCGCACATTGCCTTGACGGGAGTCTGGTTGGCGAGGAAGTCGCCGCCATAGATGGTGTCGTCAAAGTGCAGGGCGGGGGTGTCGCCTTCGCCCTTGAGATTCTTGGCGGCGTTGATGCCGCCTTGGGCACAAACAGAGTGCGAACGCTTGACGGGCACGATGGAGAAAAGATCGACGGTTCCGCCGGCTTCAGCGATCTTGATGACGGCCGCGAGTCCGGCGAGGCCTCCGCCAACCACGATGATTCTGGGTGCTGCCATGAACGACGTTCCTTTCCGAAAAGCGGCTGTCAGTTAACAGCGAATAGCAAAAAGCTAGGAGTCTCCTGAAATGTCTTCCAGTCGAGGCGAGGGGTGGCGGATGCAGTGATGGTGGCCATAGGCAGTCCTATTTAGAGCAACTGGTATCGAGGTTGAGCGGATTCTAGATGCAAGTATGCGGCGGCAGGGGTGACGTCGTCAGGCGTGTTCTGGTACTTGGGCGAAATGAAGGCCCAGATGCTGGCGAGGCCCATGACAGCGAGAGCAATGCCGAGTGCGGCGCAGATGTAACCGAAGCGCTTGCGAGCGGTTGCGCCGGGGGTGATGCCCCACTTGGCGGCAAAAAGCCAAATGCCATAGCTGAAGTGCCAGCAGATGGCGATCATGGCGATGACGTAGACGGCTAGCATCCAGGGATTGGAAAGCTCCTGCTGGACCTTGGCGAAGGCTGCGTAGGGATGTTCGGGGAGACTGACGCCGGTGAAGCGCTGGCGATATAGGTGCTGCGCGATGTATGCGAAGGCGATGAGGCCGGTGTAGCGCTGCGCGACGTACATCCAATTGCCGGCCCAGGGGTAATAAACCACATTTGACTTGCCGCGAATCCAGATCCAGACGCCGTAGACAGCGTGATAGAGGATGGGCAAGAAGATGAAGACCCATTCAAGGACGCGGACGAGAGGCAGGCTATTAAGGAATTTGACCTGCGCCCCGTAGGCGACGGGACCGTTGAGGGCCTCGAAGTTCGAGAGTAGATGCTCGATGAAGAAGGCGCCGATGGGGATGACACCTAGGAGCGAGTGAAGCTTGCGCCAGAGGAAGGAGTTTCCCTGGCCGGCGCGCAACGGAGGAACGCCGCGGCGGACAGAATGGGCCGCGGGAGGCGCGGCAGGATGCTGGGCAGTGGCCATGGGTTTCAAGGCTCCTAAGGGCTTCAGGTGGAGGCTGTTCCAGATAGAGGGACAGAGAATCTTCGCCTATTTGCAACTGCATTATTGGTGTCGTGGATCACTGCCGTCAACTCACTCCGTGGGGTTTGGCGTTTTGGGGAAGATTTGCTGGGAGTCAGATTTGCAGTGAGGGTAGGAGGGCCGTGATGGCGCGGCCGCGATGGCTCAGGGTGTGTTTGGTGGCGAGGTCCAACTCGGCCATGGTGAGGTGTAACTCGGAAAGATAAAAGAGTGGGTCATAACCGAAGCCGCCGGTGCCGCGAGGAGCTTCTAGGATGACGCCATCGACCGTGCCTTCGGCGGTGTGTAGGGGTATGCCGTCCTGCGCCGCGACGAGGACGCAACGATAGCGGGCGGTGCGCTGGGCTGAGGGAATCCCGGCGAGCTTTTGCAGGAGCACCATGTTGTTCCAGACATCGGTGTTGTCGTTGGCGTCGGGTGAGTCGGTGAGGCCGGTGTCGGCGGCGAAGCGTGCGGAGCGGACGCCGGGAGCGCCCTGGAGGGCATCGACTTCGAGGCCGGAGTCATCGGCGAGAACAAGGTGGCCGGGGGCGAAGCGGGAGTAGTAGACGGCTTTGAGAGTGGCGTTGGCGGCGAAGGTTGTGCCGGTCTCTTCGGGAGCGGGAATGGTGGCGAGGGCGGGGAGCGGATCGATTGTGATGGAATGAGCTTCAGCGGCGGCGCGGAAGTCGCGGAGCTTGCCTTGGCTGGTGGTGGCGGCATAGAGACGAAGCGGCATGGGGAAAGTGTAATCGGTGATCCGAGAGACAGCAGGGTAGCGAGTCAGCGGGTCAGCAAGTCAGCTTGCTAATCGACGCGATGAGCGGGGCTGGAGGTGAGGTGGATTGAGCGAGATTGGTTTTGACAACCTAGGCGCGGGTTGGATAAGGTTCTTCCGTCTGGAAATTATTTCATTTGATAAATTGAGCAGGTGGCTGCCCATCGCAGTGCTTTTCAAACGAGGCTGGCGAGCCGCACAATGTTCAGGTTTGCGTTGGACGAAGAGTGGGGATTATGAACGACAGAATGGTGCGGTGCGGGACGTGGCGGCCGGCGCTGGTTAGGCCGGTGGTGCTGGGCTTGGTGGTTTTGGCTGGGGCATCCGAAATGCCGGCGCAACAGGCTGCTGCCCAGGATGCGCATCAGGCTTTGTCTTTGCAGGAGGGGTTTCTGAATCCTCCAGCAAGTGCGCGGCCGCGGGTGTGGTGGCACTGGATGAACGGGAATATTTCGAAGGAAGGAATCAAGCTCGATCTGGAGTGGATGCACCGGGTGGGGATCGCCGGTTTTCAGAACTTCGACGCTGCGCTGGATACGCCGCAGGTGGTGAAAGAGCGGCTGGCCTATATGACGCCGGAGTGGAAGGACGCGTTTCGATATGCGACGGAAGTCGCCGATCAACTTGGCATGGAAGAAGCGATTGCGGGGTCGCCGGGGTGGAGCGAGTCGGGCGGTCCGTGGGTGAAGCCGTCAGATGGGATGAAGAAATATGTGTGGAGCGAGACGGTGGTGGAAGGCGGCAAACCGTTTGCGGGGAAGCTTGCGGCGCCTCCATCGGTGACGGGGCCGTTTCAGTCGATGGCGCACAGCGAAGAGCAGCCGGCACCGTTGTTTTATGCGGATGCGGCGGTGGTGGCGTATCGGCGGCCGGCGAGTGACGTTTCGACGAATGCACTGCATGCGAAGATGAGCGCGAGCGGCGGCGATCCGGATTTTGCGCTGCTGAGCGATGGGGGTTTGCAGAAGACTACCGGGTTGCCGGTTCCGGCGTTGGGTGAGTCTTCTTGGATCGAGTGGGAGTTTGTTGCGCCGCAGACGATCAGGGCGATTTCGTTTGTGACGAAGGACCCCGACTGGACGGCGGCATTCACAGGGGTGGGCACGCCGGAGAAGACGCTGGAAGCGAGTGACGATGGAACGACCTTCAGGACGGTGGCAAAGCTCTCTGGAGGCTCCGCGCCGGAGCATACGATCGCGTTTCCGGCGGTAACGGCGAAGTATTTCCGCGTCACATTCAAGCGGCTGCCTCCGCCTCCTGTTCCTGATTGGGCGAAGGGGTTCGATCCGGCTTCATTCGCTTCGAAAGCGCCGACCGAGTACAGGATTGCGAAGCTCGAGTTGATTCCGGGAGCGCGGGTGAACCGGTTTGAGGAGAAGGCTGCGTTCACTCCCGAAGAAGATCTTTACAAGGATGCGACGACGCAGGTGGGGCCGGCGGATGCGATCCACAAGAACGATGTGGTGGATTTGACGGGCAAGATGAAGGCAGACGGGGAACTGAGTTGGACTCCGCCGACGGGCGAGTGGGTGGTGGTGCGGCTGGGGTACTCGCTGCTGGGGATTACGAATCATCCGGCGACGAAAGAAGCTACGGGACTTGAAGCGGACAAGCTGGATCGCGCTGCGGTTCTGCGGTATATGAACACGTATCTCGACAGCTACAAGGAGACCGTGGGCGCGGAGATGATGGGCAAGCGCGGCATCCGCTACGTGATCAACGATAGCTGGGAGGCGGGGTCGCTGAATTGGACGCCGAAGATGCTGGAGCAGTTCAGGAAGCTGCGGGGCTACGATGCTACGCCGTGGTTGCCGGTGTTGACGGGGCGCGTGGTGGAGAGCAGCGAGGCGAGCGACCGATTTCTGTGGGACTTCCGCAAGACGATTGCCGATTTGATTGCGACCGAGCACTATGGGCAACTGGAAGATGTGCTGCACGAACGCGGGATGGGGCACTATGGCGAATCGCACGAGGGGGGCAGGGCGTATGTGTGCGATGGGATGGAAGTGAAGAAGTACAATGAAGTGCCCATGAGCGCGATGTGGACGCAGCGGCCGGGGGTTAACCACGAGCAGTACGGCTACAACGCGGACGATCGCGAATCGGCGTCGGTGGCACATATCTACGGGCAGAACCTGGCGGCGGCGGAATCGATGACGGCCTCGGAGGCGCCGTGGGGGTGGTCGCCGGAGACGCTGAAGCCGACGGCGGATCAGGAACTGCTGAATGGGATTAACCGCATTGTGATTCACGAGTCGGCTCACCAGCCGGTGACGGACAAGTTGCCGGGATTGACGCTGGGGCCGTTCGGGCAATGGTTCAATCGCAATGAGACGTGGGCAGAGGAGGCGGGGCCTTGGATCGATTACCTGGGGCGGTCTAGCTACTTGTTGCAGCAGGGGCGATTTGCCGCGGACGTGGTGTACTTCTACGGCGAAGACTCGAATTTGACGGCGCTGTTCTCACATAGTGCGCCGGAGATTCCTGCCGGATATGGATTCGATTACATCAATGCCGATGCGCTGATTCACGAACTGAAAGTGCAGGATGGCGAGCTTACGACGCCGGGCGGGATGCGCTACAAGGTTTTGGGGCTGGATCCGAATAGCCAGCACATGTCGCTGCCGGTGTTGAAGGCGATTGATGCGCTGGTGGCGGCGGGCGCGGTAGTGGCTGGACCGAAGCCGGTGGACGACCCAAGCCAGGCGGACGACCAGACGGAATTCAAGAGACTGAGCGGGAAGTTGTTTGGCGATGGGACCGGTGTCCATCAAGTGGGAAAGGGGACGGTCTATGCGGGGCAGAGCCTGAAGGATGCGCTTGAGGCGATTAAGCTGACGCCGGATTTCGATTTCACGCGGCCTGAGGCGGACACGCGCATCGAGTTCGTGCATCGCAAGCTGACCGATGGGGATGTCTATTTTGTGGATAACCGCAGCGACCGCAGCGAGCGCGTGGAGGCGAGCTTCAGGGTGACGGGCAAGGACGCGGAGCTATGGCGCGCGGAGACAGGCGCGATGGAAGCGGCGTCTTACAAGATTGCCGATGGACGGACGACTGTGCAGCTGACGCTGGAGCCTTGGGGGACGGTGTTCGTGGTCTTCCGCAAGCCGGCGGGCTCAACGGAGCGGGCGTTGCCGAGTTTGGCCGAGACGAAGGTAGATACGGTGAGCGGCGCGTGGACGGTAGCCTTCCAGCCGGATCGTGGTGCACCGGCTACGATTGCGATCGACAAACTGGTTTCATGGACGGAGAACTCGGATGCTGGGGTGAAGTACTTTTCCGGCATCGGGACTTACACGACTACGGTGAATGCGCCGGCTGGGTGGTTCCATGAGGGGGCGCGGATGTGGATCGATCTGGGAGACGTGAAGAATATTGCGGAGGTTGCGGTAAACGGCGTTGCGCTGGGCGAGGTGTGGCATGCGCCGTTCCGCGTGGATGCTACGCGGGCGCTGCGGGCTGGGGCAAACAAAGTGACGGTGAAGGTCACGAATCTTTGGCCGAACCGGATGATCGGAGATCTGCAGCCGGGCGTGACAAAAACATATACATGGGCGGATGTGAAGCCGTATAAGGCAGATTCGCCGCTGTTGCCGTCGGGGCTGATGGGGCCGGTTACGATTTGGCGGGCGGATGCAGCTAACTAATGTTGGAGATTGTATGCATTGCGAAGAGGGGGAATACCTTTGATTCTGGCGGGGATTGGGTGGCACATGGTGGGGGCTGCGTCGGCTGCGTCGTTTTATGCGCCGATTGGGAAGGTGAAGAAGTGGTCGTGGGAGACGACGTGGGCTGTGGCGGGGTTCTTTTCGTGGATCCTGCTGCCGATTGGCGTAAGCCTGCTGCTGCTGCCTAGCTTTGTGGAATTCTATGGGTCGTTCGACTCCGGGTTGCTGCTGAAGGTGGCGCTGTTCGGTGCGATGTGGGGCGTGGGGAACGTGAGTTATGGACTGACGATGCGACACCTGGGGATTTCTTTGGGGGTTGGGGTCGCCATCGGCGTTACGCTTACGGTGGGCACGCTGATGCCTCCGCTGTTGCACGGACAAGCCGCGATTTTGTTCGCGACCAGGGGCGGTCTTTTAACTCTGGCGGGGATAGTGGTCGCGCTGATCGGCGTGGCGGTCGTTTCCTACGCGGGCCATCAGAAAGAGGTACAGCTTAGCGGCGAACTCAGGGAGTTCAATTTGAAGCTTGGGCTCTTGCTTGCGGTCCTGTGCGGCATATTTTCTTCCGGCATGGCGTTTGCGATTGATGCGGCGGGACCGATGAAGGCCGCGGCGCTGGCCCTGGGGGTGAATCCGCTGTATGCGGCGTTGCCAAGCTATGTGATTATCATGGGCGGCGGCGCGGTGGTGAACTTGAGTTACTGCTTTATACGCCTGGCCACACTGAAGAGGATTTCGATTCGGGAAGATCTGTCGCAGCCGGGCGGGATGCTGCTCAAGAATGGCGCTCTGGCCGCGGCGGGCGGAATCATGTGGTATCTGCAGTTCTTCTTTTACGCCTGGGGGCAGGCTAACATTCCGGAGCGGCTATCGTATGTGAACTGGATGTTGCACATGAGCGGCTATGTCCTGTTCGCCGGCCTTGTGGGTCTCGCGCTGGGCGAGTGGGCTGGAGTGGGCAGCAGGCCGGTGCGCATCCTTTGGGCGGGGATGCTCATTATTATTGCGGCGGCGAACCTGGTGGGGCTGGGGCTGGCGTCCTAACCACCTGCGGTGGGGCAGACGCCTTCGGCTCGGCCACCTAAGCGGGCGGGCTCGTTCGGCATGTGTGACTGCATTCTGTTCTGGAACTTGGCGCATATAGGAACAACTAAACCGAAAACAGCGTGTTGAAACTCTGCATTCAGAAGTCATGCTGCGTCACGAGGCGGATTCTTGAAACGCTTCCGGTGGCTCGGATGACGCTGGTGCGAACGTGGGATTCGCGCGGGAGCGAAGCTGTTGCTAAGATGGCTTGGCTTGATGGGAGCCGGGGATTCATGACGCTTAGACTGCTCGCTCTGTGGCTGGCGGCTGCCTTGTTGGCAGGATCCTTGCATGCCCATGCGGCGGGAAGGCGCAATGCGCTGGATGACGGGAATGGCGCGTATGCCACGCACCAATATGAGAATCTCTTTTCTCAGGCTGGATATTCGAAGGCTGAGATCGACGCGAAGATCGAGGGCGGGTTTCAGCAGCTCTTCCATGGCGACCCGGATTCAGAAGCGGTTTACTACACGGCGGGAGAGAACAAGAACGGGCCGCTGGCCTATTTGACCGACGTGGCCAACCACGACGTGCGGACTGAGGGCATGTCGTACGGGATGATGATCGCGGTCCAGTTGAACCACAAGGTGGAGTTTGACGCGCTGTGGAACTGGGCGAAGACGTACATGTATATCAGCGCTCCGAAGCATCCGTCGCAGGGATATTTTTCGTGGTCGTGCAAGGTGAGCGGGGAGCCGAACGAAGAGACGGCTGCGCCGGATGGGGAAGAGTACTTTGTGATGGCGCTCTATTTCGCCGCGAATCGGTGGGGGAACGGGAAGGGAATCTACGACTACAAGGAAGAGGCCGATGCACTGCTGAAAGCGATGCGGCACCGGGAGCGGCGGAGCGGACAGACGCGGTTCGGGGCTCGGACGGTGGGCTCGGAGGTGAACGAGAAAGCGAAGATGATTCGGTTTTCGCCGGTCGAAGGGAAGGACGAATTTACCGATCCGAGCTACCAATTGCCGGCTTTCTATGAGTTGTGGGCTCGGTGGGGTCCGGATAGAGACCGGGCGTTCTGGGC
>JBAWCO010000084.1:0-1699 GCA_049590315.1 Occallatibacter sp.
GCCACAGCATTGTAGAAAAGCAGACGGTTGAAATCGAGAAGCTAAAGGAATCCGTGCAACTCGGGCGGCCGATCCGCTGGGTCAAGATTCATAACCTCCCGGACTTCGTGTACTTCAATCACAGCCAACACGTCCTCTCGGGTGTTGCTTGCCAGCAGTGCCATGGGCCGGTAGAGCACATGGATCGAGTCAGCCAAGTTTCTCCACTCACGATGGGATGGTGCCTGCAATGTCATCGCGAGCATGCTCACCTGGCGACGAATGATTTCCAGCGGTCGCTGGCTAGCCTTTCGCAGAAACAGAAACCGACAGCCGGGTTGGATTGCTCGAGTTGTCACTATTAGAACCGGTAGAGAGTCCCGCGCAAAGCGAGAAGCGAGGTTTGATTTGGACAACGAAAACACGATGACTCGCACGAGCCGGAGGATCCGATGAGCCCGGACATCGAAAGCAAACCGCCCTGTAAGAGCGCAAAGGGGCAGCTCGTGCAGATCGGGCAGCCTGCCACGCCGGCTTACTGGAAGAGTGTGGAAGAACTGCACAACGGACCGCGCTTCAGCGGAGAGTTTCCGGGTGGACTTCCTGCCAAGTCCGCAGGACGCGCAACCGACGCGACTCGCCGTGACTTTCTGGCGATGATGGGCTTCAGCCTGGCTGCTACCGGCGTGGCGGGATGCCGTGGACCTGTCCAAAATGCCATACCGTTGGTGGCAGGCGCGGACGACATTATTCCCGGAGTCGCAAATTATTATGCAACCACCTGCCGTGGATGCGCGTCTTCCTGCAGTCTGTTGGTGAAGCAGCGTGACGGCCGGCCGATCAAGATTGAAGGCAATGACGAATCAGTTCTGTTCGGCAAAGGAACCTGCGCGACGGGGCAGGCGACTGTGCTCTCCCTCTACGACGACGAGCGACTTCGTGCGCCGAAGTGGAAAGGCCAGACAACGACCTGGACAGAGGTGGATCGTCAAGTTCTGAATGGGTTGAATCAGGCTCGTGAGAAGAGCGGAAAGGTTGTGCTTCTCTCCGAGACAGTGACCAGCCCTTCGACGCAACAGATCATCGCGCAGTTCGGCAGGTCCTTTCCGAAGTTCCAGCATATAGTTTATGACGCCATTTCTTACAGTGCGTTGCGCGAAGCTAATGGAAAGTCCTTCGACCGCGCGGTGATTCCGCACTACGCGTTTGACCGGGCGCGGGTCATCGTGGGGCTTGATGCGGATTTCCTGGGCACCTGGCTCTCTCCGGTGGAGTTCGCCCGCCAGTACGCCGCCAATCGCAAGCCTGAAAGCCGGCCCGCGCTGCACATTCAATTTGAACCTAGCTTGAGCGTGACTGGAAGCAATGCCGACGTGCGCGTTCCTATCGCGCCGTCGGAGGTTGGCGCAGTGGCAGTGGCTTTGCTGCGGCGCATCGCCCGCAGAAGCGGTACTGCTGGTGTGCCCGATAACCCGGATCCGGTAGATGCCAAGAAACTTGATGCTATCGCTGAAGAACTCTGGAAGAATCGTGGTGAATCTCTGCTGGTCAGTGGGCAAAACGATGTTTCCGTGCAGATTGTGGTCAATGCTCTGAACACTATGCTCGGCAACATTGGCAAGACCATTGACCTGGATAGCCCGTCGCTGCAGCGTAGTGGTGACGACACGGCCATGGCGGCATTGGTCGAGGAGATGAATCGAGGCGAAGTACACTCGCT
>JBAWCO010000085.1:0-2123 GCA_049590315.1 Occallatibacter sp.
CTCTATGAGTTCCAGCGTGATCATATCGTTGATAAACTCTGCCGCCTGCCGTGATTTGAGTTGCATAAATCCCTCAGCAGCAGAGAGCGTGAAAAAACCACGCTTGAACCGCCTGAGAAACCCGCGCACCCGCATTGCAGAATGACCCGCGACAACTTCTTCCTTTGTGATTCGCATTTCGTTCACTCTTTGCTCAAGCCGTGATTTGAACAACCCGTGGTTTCTTCTTGAGTCTTCCTTCGAACGCATAACAGACAACGTAAGCAGCGAACGAGCAGCCGTTCATCTTTGCAACCGTGTCTTTCGACTGGGTCCCTTTGGCCACTCGCTCAGAACACCGAGCAAAACCGCCGAAAATTCATTTGATCGCCAACCCTTTTCGGGAGCAATTCCGAGGATGAGAATCCGACAATCTTGAAATCCGGTCAAATTCCGGTGCGGAATGGGTGCTATGGCGTTGTCATGGAAATTTGACTGAGATTCGAATTCATCCTAAACACATGAGTAGTTGGACAACCGTCCACTCAGGAGGTTTCTTGAGAAATCCGGCTCCCATGTACAAAACTCCTAGCTTTGAGCCAATACATGGCTCGGCCATAAGCACCCGGCTAGAGCCGCATCAAACAGTGAATAAGTCGCCGGGCGTCATGGACGACGTGACATTTATCCGGCTGCCTGAAGTAAAAGCCGTCACGGGGCTCTCGAAGACCAGTCTGTATGCGCTGATTAAGGAAAAGAGCTTTCCTGCACCCGTCCGCCTGGGACCGCGGGCGGTCGCCTGGGTAAAGTCCGAGATCAGGCAGTGGGCCATAGAGCGCGTACAGGCTTCGCGATCAGTTGCTTGACTCCGCTGTGCGGCTTTAAGCGGCGACCGGCTTTGGCTGAATCGCGAGCCTTGTCGAGGAAATCCGCCCAGCTTTGCATCATGATCCTGCGCTGAGGGAGATAAAGTGCCTTGTTGTACGCACCTTCGACCTCATTCTTCGGAGCGTGTGCGAGTTGCATTTCGATATGCGCTCGCTCGTATCCCATCTCGTTCAGGATGGTCGACGCCAAACCGCGAAAGCCGTGACCGGTCATCTCGCCCTTGTACCCCATCCGTTTGAGGGCACCCAGCATCGAATTCTTGTTCATGTAAGGGCAGTTCCGCTCACCCGGAAACACCCAGGTATCGTTCTTACGGCGATCCCATATTTCGTCGATTACAGCGAGCGCCTGGCGAGAGAGTGGCACCAGGTGAGGGCGTCTCATCTTCATCCGATCTGCCGGTATGCTCCAGAGCTTTTCTCTGCGATCGATCTCCGTCCACTGAGCAGGAATCAACTCGCCGGTTCGCACGAAGACCAAAGCCATCAACTGCAACGCGAGCCGCACAAAGTCGGAGCCGTCGTAAAGCTCAGTTTTCTTCAGCAAGGTGGGTAATTCGGATACTTCGACGCGAGCAAAATTTGTAGTCGCTCGCTGCTTGAGAATGTCGGAAGGGCGGAATGCAGCAGCCGGATTCTGTTCCGCGAGTCCAAATGCCATTGCGTACCGAAAAATCTGTTGCGTGTTCTGCAACACTCTACGAGCTACGTCTTCGGCACCCCGTTCTTCGATTGCGAGGATCATGCTGGCAATTTCGGGCGGCTTAATGTCCCCAATCGGGCGATTGCCGATACGGCTCAGAACGTCTTCGTTAAGGCGAGTCTCCGTATTCCGAGCATATCGATCGACTTTACCGACCCTCCACTTTTCAAACCATTGCGCGGCGACTTTACGGAACGAATTCACTCCTTCGCCGATCACTACGGCCTGGCGCACAGGCACCTCCGCACTCTGTGCGGCTTCGACTGGAGCAGCGTTCTTTTCCGCCTTCCGCTCTGTCATTGGGTCGATTCCCTTGAGCAACTTCGCGCGAGCCTCGGCGTGAACTGCGCGAGCGTTAGCCAGGCTCACCTCGGGGTAGCTGCCGAGCGCCATCAACCTAAATTTGCCCTCAAACCGATACTTCCAGCGCCACAGCTTCGAGCCGTTCGGTTGAATGACTAGGAAGAATCCGTGACCGTCGGTCAAGTGATAGGGCTTCGAAGTGGGCCTAGATGCCTTTATTTTCAGATCGGTAAGAGCCATGAGGATACCTC
>JBAWCO010000086.1:0-17923 GCA_049590315.1 Occallatibacter sp.
AGCCTGATCGCAGCGCGTGCTTCGGCGCTGCGATCAGGCTCTCTGCCATGTTCACCACTTCGCGCGTCAGCGGAGTAAATAGGCTCAGTTCCTTACCGGCTTCCTCCGCAACCTCATCCACATGCCCCATGCGCAACAGTCGCAGCCGCTCGGCAACCCGTGTAATCGGCTCCATCAGGAACCAGCGCACCATCACCAGCGTCACGGCCACAATCAAAACTACAAACGCCACAATCCGCCAAAAGCTACGCTGCCAAACCGCCGAACCTTCGGCACGAATATACCCCGCGTCTTCCAAAATCACCAGCACTCCGCTCAGGCCGCCCTCGTCATGCAGAGGAACCGCCTCCTCCAGCCATTGCCGGTCTCCGTCATGCCCAAAGCCTGAAGTCTCTAACCGCTGCTGAATCACCTTATCGACAATGCCTGGGGATAGTACCTGAAACACATCGCCCGAGCCGGAAGAAGCCAACAGTCGCCCCTCGGGGGTATAAACAGCCAGCCCCATCGCGCCGTCCGTTTGGCGCAGGCGCGTGAGCGCTCCTTCAATTGAATCCACCCTGCCCGCCGCCATCGCCTGCTCCAGCTCCAGTTGCATGCTCGCACCCAGCCACGCAGTACGCCGCTGCAAATCCACGCGCAGCATATGCTTGTGCGCCAAGACCTCAAAATAGGTCGAACCCACTGAAACCAGTGTGATTCCTGTAATGAGGGCGATAATCAAACGAAGACGAAATGAATGCATGAAGCCCTCCCTGGGCTACTCTCGGTAGAAAAACTCCCATGCTGGACCCCTGCACCCTCAAGTCCACACGTCAAACCGCTGAAAACAAGGGGAACCGTGATATCCGGGATCATCCAATTCATGAATTTCCTGCATGCCGGAAGGTAATCCTTGCCCTTCGCTGTATCCCCACCGGCCCCACCGACCGACCTGGGATGAACCCTGGCACCCATCCTCCCGACGTTCTTGCTTTTGTCGCTAAGGTGGGAAAGCACGAAGTAACCCGGCCAGAAACCTGGACTCTCCGGGTACCTCCCCGCATCCTACTCAGGGACGGCCCCCTCTCATGAGCTATTCTGTCCATGCAGAACAATCCCGAATAGCAGTTCGTCGTCTCCCGTCAAACCTCATGGCGATAAACACAATCGATCGAACCGCCAAGCAACTCGTGCTCACTGTGCAGGACTACTCCCTGTTCGCGCATCGCGCCGTCATGAATGTCTTCCGCCCGCCGCGCTACTGGGTCGACTTCCTCATGCAGTCGGACATCATCGGCGTGGGTTCAACATCCATCGTGCTGCTCTCCGGTTTCTTCACCGGCGGTGTGCTCGCGCTTCAATCCGCCTCCACACTCTCTGAGTTCGGTGCCAGCAACCTGACTGGCCGTTTTGTAGGCCTCACAATGATCCGCGAACTCGGTCCGGTGCTCACCGGAGTCATGGTCTCCGGCCGCAACGCCAGCTCTATGGCCAGTGAGCTCGGCTCGATGGTGGTCACTGAACAAATAGATGCAATGCGCGCCCTTGGCGTTGACCCGATGCGCAAATTGGTTACCCCGCGCGTCTTCGCATGCGTCCTCATGCTCCTCTTTCTCACCATCCTTGCCGACTTCTTCGGCATCCTCGGCGGAGGCTTCGTCACCATCTTCATGAACCACCAAGACGGCATGCAGTACCTCTCCACCGCCTGGGACTCGCTCCGCTATCCCGATGTCGTCCAAGGACTTGTAAAGCCCCTCGTCTCCGGCTTTATCATCGCCTCCATCGGCTGCTTTTACGGCATGAGAACCTCAGGAGGCACCGAGGGCGTCGGCCGTTCCACCATCCAGGCCGTCGTGTTCTCTTCGGTTCTCATCATCGTTGCCGATTTCCTCCTCACCCAAATCCTTCTCTCGATCTTCGCCCGCCTATGAGTACCCCCGCAACCGGCGGTTCCCCTCACTCCGGCCCGGCCGTGCCCCGTCCGCTTGTGTCCGGTCCCGTCGTGTCCGGTCATGACTCATCCGTGGACTCGGCTCCCATCGTCGAATTCAACAATGTCTCCATCTCCTTCGGCGGCCCTCCGGTCTTGCAGAACATTTCCTTCTCGGTCGGCCCTGAAGAAACCCGCATCCTCCTCGGCCCCGCCGGCGTCGGTAAAAGCGTCCTCCTCAAGCTCACCAACGGTCTGCTCCGTCCCGACGAGGGAACCATCCACATCTTTGGCCACGACATCTCGCAAATGAGCGAGGAGCAGCTTTTCCCCCTCCGCACCCGCACCGGCATGGTCTTTCAGGAAGGCGCGCTCTTCGACTCCCTTTCCGTCCGCGACAACGTGGCCTACCAGCTCATCCAGGAGCGCGTCGCCGACGATGTCATCGACGCCCGTGTCCACGAAGCACTCCATTTTGTCGAGCTCGACCAGACCTTTTCTCTCTTTCCCGGCAGTCTCTCCGGAGGCATGCGTCGTCGCGTCGCCATTGCCCGCGCACTCATCCACCAGCCCGATCTCGTCCTCTACGACTCACCCACCGGCGGCCTCGACCCCATCACCTCCACCACCATCATTGAGCTGGTCATGAAGGAGCGCGACGTCTACCGCAAGCCTTCTTTACTCGTCACCCACCGCCTTCAGGACGCCTTCACCCTCTGCACCCACCGCTTCGATGCTGACCAGGGCCACATGGTTCCGCTCCCCCAGGGTCACGCCGATCCCAACACCACCTTCCTCATGCTTGAAGAAGGTCGCCTCATCTTCGATGGCTCCCTCCACGACCTCGTCCACACCGACAACGCCTTCGTCCGCGAGTTCCTCCTGTAGCGCACTTCCCTCTCCATCGATGATGATGTATGCTATACATCATGAAGCGCACTCAGCTCTATCTCGACGAGGACCTCTGGGCGGCCTTGCATGCCAAGGCGATTCTTGATGACACATCCATCTCCGAGCTCATCCGAAAAGCTGCGAGGGAACGATACATGGGCAATCTCGATGAGCGCCGCGCCGCAATGATGGGAATTGTTGGACTTTGGAAAGACCGAACCGACCTTCCCGACACCGAAACCTACATTCGCAACTTGCGCGACGATGATCGGTTGGAACGGCTCGGAATCGAATGAGCATTCTCCTCGATTCCGATGTCGTGATCGAAATCCTGCGATCAAGGAACGAAGCGGTTCTCCTGCAATGGGAGGAACTCGGGAAAACAGAAGAAGTCATCCTGTTCTCCCCTATCACAGCGGCCGAAGTCTGGGCGGGCGCGCGCGCCAGTGAGCGGAAAGCCACCTCCAGGCTTTTCAATTTTCTAACTTGCGTTCCTCCCGATTACACCATCGGCCAATTGGCTGGCGGGCTTCTTGGCCAATTCAGCAAAAGTCATGGCCTGAGAATTGCCGACGCCCTCATCGCCGCCACAGCCATCCATCACCAAGCCGCACTCTGGACCCACAACCGCAAGCACTATCCAATGCAGAACCTTTCGTTTTATAGCTAAAGCTCCCAATCTCTCTGCATCTCCAAGACCGGCCACACCACCCCTTCCACCGTCCAAAGCTATCGAACGGAATCCCAGAGCAATCCTCCCTTCTGATATAAAGGCTGGTACTCAATCCGCATCTCCACACAGCCCACAGAACTTCGGAGACCCCAATGAAATCCCATCCATCCGCCGCAAATCCCTTCACCCGCCGCGATTTCATCAAGGCAGCCGGAGCCGCCGCCCTTCTCCCCTCCGCCGCATGGAGCCAGGCCCGCCCTTCCGCCTCCAACCGCATCACCATCGGCGTCATCGGCTGGGGCATGATGGGTCCAGCCAACACCAAAGCCTTCCTCGGCGAGCCCGATTGCCAGGTAGTCGCCGCCTGCGACATCCACACCGCGCATCTCCAAACCGCCGTCGACACCATCAACACCAAGTACGGCAACAAGGACTGCAAGGCCTATCACGACTACCGCGAACTTCTCGCCCGAGACGACATCGACGCCATCATGATCGCCATCCCCGATCACTGGCACGCCATCGTCGCCACCCAAGCCGCCGCCCGCAAAAAGGACATCTACGGCGAAAAGCCCTTGGCCAAAACCGTCGCCGAGCAGCAGGCCATCGTCAGAGCCGTTCAGCAGAACAACATCATCTGGCAAACCGGCTCCTGGCAGCGCTCTCTGCCCACCTTCCACAAAGCGGCAGAAATCGTCCGCAACGGCCTCATCGGCAATGTCGTCCGCGTCGAGGTCGGCCTCCCCGGCGCGCCTCACGACTTCCCCAACACCGTCCCCGCGCTCCTTCAGCGTCTGTCTTCGCTCCCCGACAAAATCACCAATCCCAACCAGATCGTCCCCGGCACGCCCGCATGGGATCTCGCCGTCACCCAGCCTCCGCCCGAGCTCGACTACGACCTGTGGCTAGGCCCCTCCAAAGCCGAGCCCTACATCGACGCGCGCGTCTATCAAAACTGGCGCTGGAATTACAACACCGGCGGCGGCCAATTGCTCGACTGGATCGGCCACCACGGCGACATCGCCCATTGGGGCCTCGGCTTCGATCTCACCGGCCCGTCAGAGGTTGAAGGTCACGGCGAATTCCCCGCCGCCAACGCCGTCTGGAACGCCGCCACCACCTACAAGGTCGAGTGCAAATACCGCAAGGAAGTCACCGGCTACCCCAACGACGTCGGCATCACCATCGCCGGCGGCTATCCCGAGTTCGCCATGGGCACCAAGTGGATCGGCACCGACGGCTGGGTATGGGTCGATCGCGGCGGCTTCGACGCCTCCAACCCCGACTGGGTCAAACCCGATCCCAATGCGGTAAATAAGGAGCCATGGGCCTCCGCAGTCATCCCCCTGCCGCTCCCCGAAGATCTCCGCAAGATCAAGCTCTACGAGTCCAAGGAGCACCGCCGCAACTTCCTCGACAGCGTAAAATCCCGCAAGCCCACCATCGCGCCCGTCGAAATAGCGCACCACTCCACCATCCCCGGCCACCTGGGCCTGATCTCCATGCTCGTAGGCCGCAAACTTCACTGGGACGTAGCCCAGGAAAAAATCATCGACGACCCCGCCGCCACTGAACTCCTCTCGCGCCCCTACCGCGCCCCCTGGAAACTCGCGTGAGGGGCCTAACACTACAATTGCGGATCCGCGAATTCCGGAGGGAGCAGGGATTTCAACCTACAGTCGTAGATCGGAATTTACGGAGGGAGCAGGGGGTTTCAACCCCCTGAAAATCGGCCCAAACAGCATGGCCTTTAGGCCCGGGCCGGGTGTATCGACCCAGCTACAACTGGAGTTCTGGAGCGTGTTTCAAAAATCCGCCTTGTGTCCGGGCATGATTTCACAGGCTGCGAAAAAACTCAATTCACACTGGCTTTGTAACAAGGGCACGGCTTCAGCCGGGCCGATAAAGCCCCAACAAATGAGTCGGGTTTTAACCCCTGCTAAACCTCTCCAGCGATTTCGAGCCTGCGCTGAAACAGACCCGTTCCCGTCATCAAGCCAGCGTCTACGCTCACGTCCGGAACTCGCGTCCCAGATCGAAGCTTCCGGAGGGAGCAGATGGTTCCAACCTACAGTCGCAGATCGAAGTTTACGGAGGGAGCAGGGGGTTTTCAACCCCCTGAAAACAGCGCAGGTGGCCCACCCATCCCAATATCAGGAGCTGTGCCCCGTTCATCGCAGTCTTACCGCGATGAGCGGGTCTTCGGACAAGGCCGCAGCGGGATTTGGCGCAGTATCTGAAGGCACTCAAGCAGACCACGTCACGCAAGCTGCGAAGAACCCGACGTATAATTCCTGCCATGGCTCAACATTCTGTCAAACTCACAAAGACGCCAGAACTTGAGATCGGCAGCGCTGATCTGGAATTGACAATTGACAGCGATGAGACTGGCAAGCTTGGCACCTTGCTAATCAGCAAAGGCGGAATTGAATGGCGCCCATTCAAGAAACAGAAGCGCCATCTTTCTTGGGAAAAATTCGACAAGATCATCCGCGAACACTGGGGAGATTAGTTTTCCTACCTCTTCAAACCGCCGGTTTCCCGATCGCGGTGCGCAGTTAGGCGGCAAGGAGTGTTCCGTGAAAGTGAGTACGAAGCTTTTCTTGCTGGTTATCGCCGGTATGCTGGCGATGTGTTTCTACAACCTGACAAAACAGAGGCCGAGCGAACCAGAGAAGACCATGCCCCCTCCATCTGTGAATCAGGACCAAGCATTCGACAACTCAAAGGCCTACATCAGCTCCGCACCTGCCTCTCCAATCCCTGCCTCGAATGGATCCGGCACAATACTCGTTTCCTCTCCGTCTAGAGTCCCAATTCTCAAGGGTGATGTGAAGGCAGCGAATCTTCACGGGTTTGGTGCCGTAGTTTGTCCAGATTCAAAAACCTTTGCTGCGTTTGTCGACATTCCGAATCAGAATTCGGGCGACGAGTCGGATCAGACCACAAAGAAACCGACCTCAGACATAGACAACTTCAGACGCTACGGTTGTAGTTATTTTCCCCCGGACACTCCGATGGCTTCAGATGGAGGAGACCCGAGCGGCTCATTAGTTTCTGTGAGAGTGGACCTGCACGGCGACCGGACCGTTACGGGTGTTACGTTCTCGAACTGGATTGTCCAAAATGAGCGGCAGCGTGAGGATGCTGCTCCCTGACGACGGGTGGGGCAGATGGGCAGGTTCGCACATCCCAATATCAGGCGCTGTGCCCCGTTTATCGCAGGCAGGTGGCCCGCCCATCCCAGAATCAGGAGCTGTGCCCCGTTCATCGCAGCTTCATCGCGATGAGCGGGTCTTCGGACAAGGTTGCGGAACCAGAGGATCACTCCTCAGAAACCGAGACCCGAGCCACAGACAACTCATACCCTACCCAGTCCGCTTCATTGACCAACCCACCTTCCCCGCCCCATCCCCAATCTGCTAGCCTTACCTGTTTTGAGCTTCCACCGCAAAGCCGGCGCAGAAGCACCACCTCGTCGGCAGCAAGCAGCCAAAAGCTAGCAGCTAGAGGCTAGCAGCTAGGAGCTAGCACTAAAATGTCCTTCAAATTCCAAAACTTCGACTTCCTCCATCTCGACTCCAGCTTCAATGAAGACGAGCTCCTGGTCCGCCGCACCGCCCGCGACTTCGTTGAAGACAACCTGATCCCCATCATCGAAGGCTGCTTCCGCGAGGGCCGTTTCCCGCGCGAACTAGTCCCCATCATGGGGGAACTCGGCTTCTTCGGCGCAAACCTCCAGGGCTACGGCTGCGCCGGCATGTCCAACGTCGAGTACGGCCTGGTGATGCAGGAACTCGAACGCGGCGACTCCGGTTTCCGCAGCTTCGTCAGCGTGCAATCCGCCTTGGTCATGTACCCCATCTACACCTTCGGCTCCGACGAGCAAAAAAACACCTGGCTCCCTGCCCTCGCCAGCGGTACAAAGCTAGGCTGCTTCGGACTCACCGAGCCCGGCTTCGGGTCCAACCCCGGAGGAATGACCACCACCGCCCGCAAATCCGGCGACGAGTACATAGTCAACGGCGAAAAAATGTGGATCACCTCCGGCTCCATCGCCGACATAGCCATCATCTGGGCCAAAGTCGAAGACGAAGAAAATCCCACTACGAATATCGTCCGCGGCTTCTTGGTGGAAACCGACCGCCCCGGCTTCTCCGCCAAGGACGTGCACGGCAAATGGTCTTTACGCGCCTCCGTCACCAGTGGCCTTGTGCTTCAAGACGTCCACATCCCCGCCGCCAACCTTCTCCCCGGCACCGGCGGCCTCAAGAGCCCGTTAATGTGCCTCAACCAAGCCCGCTACGGCATCAGTTGGGGCGCAATCGGCGCAGCCATGGCCTGTTACGACACCGCCCTCCAGTACTCCAAAATGCGCAAGCAGTTCCACAACCAGCCCATCGCCAGCCATCAGCTCATCCAGGAAAAACTAGTCTGGATGGCCAGCGAAATCTCCAAAGCCCAATTGCTCTCCCTCCACGTTGGCCGCCTTAAAGACGCTGGCACCGTAGGCCATCAACACATCTCGTTGGCCAAGCGCAACAACGTCTGGATGGCTCTAGAAACCGCCCGCATGGCCCGCGACATCCTCGGCGCAAATGGAATTACGGAAGACTACCCCATCATGCGTCACGCCATGAATCTCGAATCCGTAAAAACCTACGAAGGCACTCACGACATCCACGCCTTGATCCTCGGCCAGCACCTCACCGGAATCGCTGCGTACTGAATCGCCCGCTGAATCGAGCCCGCGCGCAAGACATCCATCGACAACCGGCGGCTGATCCGGCATAGTTTTAACCATGCCGAATTCTCATCCTGGCGTTCCCTTTTTTCTCCGGCTCTCTCTGCTCTCTATCTCCGCGCTACTCTGCGCGCCAACCTTGGCCTTGGCCCAACCGCAAGCCTCAGCTCCCATAGTCCTTCACGCCGCCCGCCTTCTTCAGGTCGACACCGGCGTAATCCTTCATCCCGGCGAAATTCTCGTTGAAGCCGATCGTATCCGCGCCGTCGGCTCTTCTGTCGACCATCCCCAAGGCGCAAGGATCATTGACCTCGGCGACGTCACCTTGCTCCCCGGCCTCATCGACGCGCACGTCCATCTCTTCCTCCATCCTGGTGCAGAGGACCTGCAGACCGTCGAGGAATCCATCCCCTGGCGCACTCTCGTCGCCGCCGAAGCCGCCAAAGCCGACCTGCTCGCCGGGTTCACCGCTGAGCGCGATATGGGCACCGAGGGCGCCGGCTCCGCAGACACAGCCGTCCGCGACGCAATCGACAAAGGCCTCATCCCCGGCCCGCGCCTGCGCATCAGCGGCAACGCCATCGACATCCTCGGCGGCCATGAAGACGCACTCCACTTCAATCCCGCTCAACACGTCCTCTCCAACGCCGACTACGCCAACTCCACCGATGAAATTGTCGCCGTCATGCGCGCTCAGCACAAAGAAGGTTCCGACTTCGCAAAGATCTACGAAACCGGACCCGACAAAATGATCGACGGCGTCCTCCACACCCCATACCAGTACACCGCCGCGCAACTCACCGCCGCCCTCGACGAAGCCCGCCGTCTCGGCGCACGCGTCGCCGTCCACGCCCAGGGCGAGCCCGGCACGCTCTACGCCGCGCAAGCCGGCGTCGCTTCCATCGACCATGCCACCCAGCTCAGCGATGAAACCATGCGCATCATGCGCGAAAAACACATCCCCGCCGTCCCCACCTTCGCCATCTTCGACTACTTCGCCCACCACGCCGAATCGCCTGCCACCGCTGCGCGCGAGTCCGCTCTGCTCGACTACAAAATCGGCGAATTCAAAAAGCAGCTCGCCGCCGGCATTCCCTTCGCCGTCGGTTCCGACGTTGGCCCATTCCCGCACGGCACCCAGGCTGTCGAGATGGAGCTGATGGTCCGCTACGGCATGAAGCCGCTAGCCGTCCTCCAGGCTGACATGATTGAAGGCGCAAGGCTGCTCGGCTGGGAAGGTCAAATCGGCCAACTCAAGCCCGGCTTCTTAGCCGACATAGTCGCCGTCCCCGGCAACCCGCTAGACGACATCACCGCCGTCGAGCACGTAAGTTTTGTAATGAAAGGCGGTGCAGTCGTGCAGCAATGATCTCGGGAAAGTCTGATGGGGAAATCCAGTTGAAAAATAGCTAATTTAGCGTTAATATCTAACTTAGCTAGAATTTGAGGTTACATTATGATTTCCATCACATCCGCCGAGGCGCAGAACCGGTTTGGACAGTTGTTGGACACGGCGCAGCGTGAGGCCGTCGCCATTACGCGACATGGCCGACCCACGGCATTTGTCGTGTCCCCACACGATATGGAAGAGCTGCTGGATGCGCGACGCGCTCGTGGCAAGGCGCTGGCCGAGTTGGACGCGTGGAGCAGACAGGCCGCGGCATCATTGAGCCCGGGGCAGGCTGCGGCTGTGGCCACATTGTCGGATGAGGATGTGACGCGCCTGATTCACGAATCCCGATGATCGGCATCCCGCGCGTCATTCTGGATACGAGTACGCTGGTCAGCGCTGCATTGAGAATCGGATCGGTGCCCCGCCAAGCCCTCGCCAGGGCGCTCGGTTCCTGTCATCTGTGCGCAAGCGCGGAGACACTTGCCGAGTTGGAGCAGGTGATGAATCGCGAAAAGTTCGACCGCTATCTCGATCTGGAATCGCGTCGCAACTTCCTGGCGCTGATCCGCCGCAACATACGCCTTTTCGCCGTGGATGGCAGCCTGTTGGCAGTGGGGCCGCAGTGCAGGGATGCGAAGGACCAGCCCTTTCTTGCATTGGCACTCGCGGCCGAGGCGAAAACGCTGGTGACCGGGGACGAAGATCTGCTGGTGTTGCATCCGTGGAACGGAATTCCGATTCTGACGCCCGTCGACTTCCTGGTGCATATTTTCTAGCAACCGCGGACAACGAGAGTTCGGCCATGAGCGCATGGTTCAGAGCTCGCCAGCCATCTCCGCCAGCTTCGCAACAGTATTCATATTGCGCGCAGTCCCGTTCTTCACAGCCGGAATCTTCAGCTTCGATTGCCCCATCCCGTCCGGGTAATAAACGTAGATCTCGCGCACTCCAAGCCCAATCTCTTCGTTCGTCTGGTTAGTCACCGTAGCAATGGAATCCGCAGCCGGAGCCTTATCGAGAAAGAACGCGGCAGTTCTGTTCCCCGGCATCTGCGGAAACGGATTCTTCGCCAGCACATCTGCCATCTCGGCAGCGCTACGCACCATCACGCCGACAGCCTTGCCCGCATAACTGGCCAGTGCCGCTTCAAGCGTAGCTTTCACCTGGGTCTCAGTCTTGGTGGATTGAAATACGACGTTCCCACTCGCAATATAGGTTCGTACAGACTTGAAGCCTGCCGCCTCGCACATGGCTTTCAGCTCCGTCATCGGGAGCTTGCCGGTCCCGCCCACATTCACCGCACGCAGCAGAACAATATATGCGTTCATCTCTATCGGACCACGCTCACTTTGCCGCAGCCGCAGCTTCCTGCGTCCGTTTGGCCTCAACCTTTTTCAGCGTCTCGCGCCACCGCTTCGACTTCTCATCCTTGAGAGAATCTTCCACGGCCTTGCGATAGCCGCCCAGGTAAATCGAGTAGAGAATCGCAAGCGAGCATCCCGTGCCCCACAGGAAGCCAACCAGAAGTCCCACAGCTGCAGCCTCGCCAAAAGCGATCATGGCACCCTCTCATTTCTCGAAGCCTGTTACACAGCAACAGTAAAGCTGTCCTCGGTCCTGGTCACCGCATGATAAAGCGTGTCACGCTCCACGGGAACTCGCCCGGCCTCAGTGATCAACCGGCAAAGCTCTTTGCGCGTCATGCCCTGCGGCGTAGTCGCACCGGCATCATGGTAGATCTTCTCCTCAATCACCGTGCCGTCCAGATCGTCCGCGCCAAAGCGAAGAGCAATCTGCGCAATCTTCGGCGTCATCATCTGCCAGTAAGCCTTGATATGCGCAAAGTTATCCAGCAGCAATCGGCTCACCGCGATCTGGCGTATATCAGTCAATCCCGTCGTAACCGGCAGATGATCCAGCGGCGTATTCTCCGGATGAAACGCCAGCGGAATAAAAGTCTGAAATCCACCTGTCTCGTCCTGCACCGCGCGCAATTTCAGCAGGTGGTCCACGCGGTCTTCGTCGTTCTCAATATGCCCGTAAAGCATCGTCGCATTCGACCGGAATCCCAGCTTGTGCGCCAGCCGCGCCGTCTCCAGCCATTCTTCGCCATCAATCTTGTGGTCGCAGATAATCGACCGCACCCGAGCCGAGAAAATCTCCGCCCCGCCGCCCGGCATCGAATCAACTCCCGCGTCGCGCAGCTTCACCAACGTCTGTTCGATGGTCAGCTTCGCCCGCCGCGCCAGGAACGCCACTTCCACCATGGTGAAAGCCTTGATGTGCACCAGCGGAAACCGTTCCTTCAGCCCGCGGACTAGGTCCATAAAATACTCCAACGGTAAGTCAGGATGCAGCCCGCCGACTATATGGAATTCCGTCACCGCCTCGGAATAGCCGGACGCTGCGGTCTCCCACGCCTCTTCCAATGCCATCGTGTAGCCCGCAGGGTCACCCTTCTTGCGCCCGAATGCGCACAGCTTGCAGGCCGCAACACAAACGTTAGTCGGGTTAATGTGCCGGTTCACATTGAAGTAAGTGATGTCCCCGTGCATCCGCTCGCGCACGTGGTTGGCCAGCCACCCCACCGCCAGCACATCGGACGACCCGTACAGCGTCAACCCATCGTCAAAATCCAGCCGCTTGCCCGCCAGCACCTTGGCCGCTATCGGCGAAAGCCGCGCGTCGTAGCTCCGAAAATCGGCAAGTCGGGGGGAATCCACCATCTCAGCGCACATACTCCCATGATACAGAAAACCCAAGTCTCTAGTCCCTCAGTCCCTAGTCCCTTCTTTTCACCTCTGCCCCATCTCCGTCCCCGCAGCCTCCTGCTCCACCAGCACCCCGTCATACATCGACGCCGCCACCATCCGCTCTCCAGCCGTACGAATCAGTCCGATGGAATACCCCGTCTGCGTCCACTTCCAGTTCAACGTCTCGGGGTCGATGACGTACACCTGGTCGTTGGTCCGCGAACTCACCAGCACCTTTCCCAAATGCGCGTCATAGTACAAATCGTCCACATCGCGAAATGGAAGCCGCTCGATCCACAGCCAGCTTTTGCCCATGTCGTGCGTAAAGTAGACTCCTTCGCGCGCCCCCAGCCACAACGTGCCATCCGCTGAAAAAGCCACGCGATGGATGCGAGTCAGCATTGTGGGAATCTGCATCGGCATCCATGTGGAACCGGAATCCTTCGAAATTACCACGCCATCCGGCCGTGCTGCGGCCATCGTCGTCCCCTGCACCGTCACCGAAAGATATTCACCTGAACCCATCACCGGCCCGCCCTGCCAGCTTGCCCCCTGGTCCTTGCTGGTCAGCAAGCCGTATGAGCTGCAAGCCAGCCACACATCACCCGAAACATCCAGTGCATTCACGCGGCTCGCCAGTTCGATCACCGGAGCCTTGACCTGTTTCTCCACGTTGATGTGCTTCCCATAGTGCGTCTCGGTTGCCGTCTTCACAATCGTGTTCGCAATCGTATTTCTCGGTTGCCACGCCGGGTCCGCTCCCTGCGTACTCAGTGCAAAAATCCCGTGGCTCGTACCGGCCAGCACAGTTCCATCCTGTGCCTGCACCAACGCAAACACATCCCGTCCCTCAAGCCCTCCGCCTGGCCCGTCGCCGATTTGGGTCCATGCCGCACCGCCATTCTCCGACACAAACACGCCACCATAATTTTTATCGTTCACCACGCCCGCATACATCCGCCCTGGGTCGCCGCGGTCCACCAGCAGTGCCTCCACTTTGCGCCCTGAAATGCCCGCGTTTGAAGCGGTAAAGCTGGCCCCCGCGTCCTTGCTCGTAAGTACTCCTCCGCGATCGGTCGCCAGCAGCACGCGATTCGAATCGCCCGGGTCCACATACACGTCATTCACAATCACGTCCGGCCCCGTCATGCGCTGGAACGTTCGCCCAGCATCAACCGTCTTATAGAGTCCCTCAGTGGTTCCGGCATACACCACCTCCAGGTTCTCCGGGTCCTGCATCAGTACCCGCGTCCGGCGCGCCGTCGAAGGAATGCCCTGTATTCTGCGGAACAGATCCCCGCCGCTCTCGCTCTTGTAAATTCCGCTGCACGCACTCACGAAAACCGTCCGCGGCTTCTGCGGATCAATGATGATCGAAAACACATCCGAGTCGTCGATCAATCCATTCTTGATGTTGTGCCAGTTGGCGCCACCGTCTTCCGTCTTCCACGGCAAATGCCACGTGCCCGCGTACACAATCTCCGGGTTCTTGGGATCAATAGCAAGCGACTCTACCTCGTGTATCTCCTTGCTGCCCTCCGGGCTGATCAGCTTCCATGTCGAGCCGCTATCCTCACTGCGATACACCCCGTCGAGCGTTCCAGCAAACAGAATCTTCGCGTCGGATGGTGCCTGTACCAATGAAAGAATTGATTGCCCGCGCAGGCCATCCACAGCCTTCCAGTGCTGGCCGCTGTCCTCGCTCACCCAGAGCCCGCCGTCCCGCTTGCTTGCCCTCCATCCCCCTGCCAGAACCACCGCTGGATTCGCCGAATTCACAACAATGTTATCCACCACCAGGTCTTCCGCGGGGTCCAGCTTGGCAAGCCGGCGCCACGATCCCCCTTCATCCAGCGATTCATAGATCCAGCTATTGGTCGTTCCCAGGTAAAGATGACTGGGCTGCCCCGGAACGGCTGCAAATGCGCGCGCATCGCCGCCCGCCGGACCAACCGCCATCCAAGGCGCCTGCGCCTGCGTCCTCCCTCCAGCTAGCGTCATTAGACAAATAAGAACGGTCCGTGCAAGTAGTCCGCACAAGCTCAGGGGTCTAAACAACTTCGGCAAATGTTTCATTGAATAAATAATGCTCCCGGCCTTCAAACAACATAAGTGAGAAAAAGGCACGCAACGTTAAAGAGGCTGACCGGCTCGCCGGTCAGCCTCAAATGTCTGCAGCAAAATACTCTCATCCTTCGCTTAGATTCCCTCTCCATCGCAAAGCGATGGAGAGGGAATCAAGTGATCTGCTTCTGAAGCAAAGCCAGGCGGACTACAGTCCGGGTGCCTCGGCTGACTTCTTGTGGTGGTGGTGCTTTTCGCCCAATGGCTTGCGAGCCTGCGGCTTCACCATCGTCTCATCCACCGGCGTGGTTCCCGGCACATCCGCTGCAAAGTTCGCACCGGCTGGTACCAGGTAGTTCTCCACCGTCGCTGAATCGGCCGTGCCGGTAGCAATGCTGATTCGGCTGGCGTCGATGCCCTTTTCCGTCACCAGGTAGTCCTTGACGTTCACGGCACGTTGCGCAGCCAGATCCTCGACCTTGGCGTGCTTGTGATGCTTCTTCGGGGTCTTCTCGTCTGTGGTCGACTCACCCACCACTACGAGCTTCGCATCGGGTGCATTCTGCAAAGACAATGCGATCCCGTCCAGGGCCGCCTTGGCTTCGTTATTCACACGTCCCGGACGTTTCGGGTCAAAGCTGATCGAGGCGAGCGCCTGGGTATGCGGAACAGGAGGAGGTGGAGGCGTCGTAATCGATACCGAGGTGCTGGCCGACGCGCTGTGGCTCTTGTCGTCCGAGACCTTGCAAGTAATCCCAATCGACCCGCTTGGAGCCCCGGCCGAATTGAATGTGGCCGTGGTGCCGGTTCCACTGATCGTGCCTGCGGAAGCCGTGTAGCTATAGGTCAGCGGACGGTTCTGAGGGCTTACTCCGGTGGCTGTAACGGTGCTGCTGCCACCTGGGTTGATCGTGGTGGGGTTGGCTGCGCAACTGATGGTCGGAGGCTCGAATTCCTTTACCGTGAAGCTGGCTGAGGCGTCTGCCGTCTCACCCGGCTTCAGGCCTTCCTTGCCTGGTTTGCCTTCTTTCACTACGGCCTTCACCGTGTATGAGCCGGGCGCCAAAGAATCGGTGGCCACCGTGGCCGACGGGCCTTTGCCCGTTACCCCGGTTCCCGACCAATCGTAAACGACATCGACCTTCTTCTGGGTCGACACCGATGCGGGGGTCGCGGTCACTGTAACTTGTTCACCAGGAAATACAGCGGGCGGAGTGGCCTGCGCTGTCAGCGTTATCGGCGGAGCTTTCTTGCAACCCATGGGCAGGAGTGCAAAGCTCATCACAATTGGAACCAGAAAAACAGACTTCATCTTTTGCAAGTACACGGATGCTCCTTCAAACTACATGCGAAAAACGGGGGGACAACCTAATGCAGAAAGGGGGTGCTGTTCACCCCCTTCCTGCCTTGCTACACCTTACGGCTTCTTTGCTGCGGCCTTCTTTTTGGGTGTCGGACTCTTCAGATCGAGAAGAGTCACGGAATCGGCTGCGTTGAACGGATACAGCTTCACCGATTGTTGACCCGTCGAATTCAGAGTGACATCCACGCGCCGGTTTTGAGCCAGCACAATGACGTTCAGCTTCTTCAAAACCTTCGCCCGCTGCTCTTCGTTCAGGTCAGGGTTCTGAGCAACCAGTTCCTTCACCTGGTCGGTGGTAAGCTCTTTCTCCTTGCCAACGGCCGCGGTATCAATGCTGCCTTCGGGAACGCCCTGTTCAACCAGGTATTGCTTTGTGCGAGCTACACGACGCTCGGAAAGCTTCTGGTTGTACTCCTCTGATCCGCGCACATCCGCATGACCGGTCAGAGTCAGACGGGCGTCCGATTTGAATTGGAGGTAGTTCTTGAAGTCCGTGGCGAGAGTAATCAAAGTTCCTTCCTGGCTTTGAACCAGGCCGCCTTCCGGATGCTCGGCGCGAGGCAGAGCTGTTGGGAAGAACACGCTGTGCAACGCCAGGCGAGCCTCAAGTCTTACCTGCTCTGGGGATGGTCCCGGAGGTGGCGGAGGTGCCGCAATTGTTACCAACGCGCTGCCCGTTGCGGTTTGCCCCTTGTCGTCCGTGACGTTGCAGGTCACGTTTACCGTGCCGCTCGGTGCTCCAGTTGAGGAGAACGAAGCCGTCGTACCGCTGCCGCTGACGTTGCCTGCGGAAGCCGAGTAGCTGTAGGTCAGAGGACGGTTCTGCGGGCTTACGCCTACTGAAGTAATCGTGCTGCTGTCACCCGGATTAATCGTGCTCGGGCTGGCCGAGCAACTGATCGTCGGCGGCTCATAGGCCTTAATCGTGTAGGTGGCCGAGCAATCCGCCGTTTGGCCGGGCTTCGGACCTTCCTTCACTTGGCCCTTCACCGTGTAGGTCCCGGCAGACTGGGAACCCGTCGCCACCTGGGCTGTCGTTCCGCTGCCTGTCGCTCCGTCACCAGACCAGGTATAAACCGGGGTCAACTTGGGATTCAGGTCGCCCGCCGTTGCCGTCACTGTGACCGGATCGCCAGGGAAGATCGAACTCGGACTGGCCGAGCACGACAGGGTGACCGGCGGAGGCGGCACAAACCCGCCAATTCCGAAGACAACGCCGGCGCTCAACCGTGCTGCATTGATGTTCGCGCGTCCTCCATTGAAGCCGGGCCCGAAATTATCATGGACGTACTGGTAGTCCGCCTGGAAGAGTCGAATGGAAAGACGGTGGTGCCACAGCGGTGTGTGATAGTCAAGCCCGCCGCCCGCAGTCAGAGCCGCGCCCCAGTTGTCCGCCTGGAAGTGAGGCCCACCTACATAATCGGCGCCTACAAGAGCGTGAACGAATGGCGTGATGTCTGCCGTGGGATAGCGGGCGATCAAGCCCACCGATCCGCCGCTCATGTCGTCCTTTGGGCTCACCCAGGGGTTCTGCGACTCGTCCTGCAGGTGAATGTCGCCCACGCCTTCAACGCCTACATACTTATTGAAGTAGCGGGCAACGCTCACAATGCCCCCGCCCGTGATCGCCTTGAAAGGCACCGAAAGGCTCTGGCTGCCTCCCACCGGGGTCACGACGGTCCCGTGGGGCGCGATGTAACTGTAGCCCCCAAAGATGTCCCACTTCGACGCGGAATCATCCTGCGCCGCCATCGTGCTCGGCTTCTTGGGTGCATCCTGTGCTGCCAGGGCAAAAGGCATTAATGCCGCAAATCCCACGGCAACCACTCGGCTCACAAATTTCGGAACACAACCGCACATGCGTTTTTCCTCCGCAAATCTAGCTGATTGAACAGATGGGTTAGGCTGCTACAGGCGCGAAATAGGGCTCAGTTCGTTCTCGGCTCCGCGCCACAAGAGCCGGTATTCAATCCAGCAGCAATTTCAAACTTACCATAGGACGAATCGGGCAGATCACATTTTTTCAACGAGATGCCTTGTTCTACCCGTCCAGATTCATCGAAACAGAATGAGTTACCTTGGTAACTTCCAGCCACAGGTCCTACTCTTCGTTCCCACCGCTTACCC
>JBAWCO010000087.1:0-1785 GCA_049590315.1 Occallatibacter sp.
TTTGCGGAGTGCTGATAGGGCTGCCGATGTTGCAGATTGATCACTCCCACCACTTTACTGGCGCAGAGAATGGGCGTGCAGAGTATCGCCTCAAAATGATCTTCCGGCAGGTTCTTGAAGGGCTTGAATCGCGGATCATTGGAGGCATTCGATGAGATGGCGACCGGCTCCCGATGTTCCGCAACCCACCCTGTGATTCCCTGTCCAAATTGAACTCCGAGTTGATCCACGAGGTCGGCGTGCGGATTCTTCGAAGCACGCAGAACGAGTTTGTCATCGTCAAGCACATAGATGAAACAAGAGTCGCAAGGAATTACCGACGTAACAAATTCAACGATGCGATTAAGAACGACATGAAAAGAGTTTGCCGATGCAATGCGGCTCGTGATCTCGTGCAGAAAATCGATCTGCGTTAGCCCATCACGGAATCCCGCCATTGTGGGTGTAGATGGGGCAATCCTGGGCACCTTCGGTTTGTTTTTGTCTTTTGAGGCAATCGTCCGCGAAGCTGGCCGCGCCTCTGTCTCCGGAATCGAAATGGGAGAGGACTTCAGAGCCTCTCCACCGCGCTTCTGTTCGAGAACTTTTCCCGCATACTGCGCGGCCTCGTTGACAATGAAACTCATCTTCGGGCGGGAAGGCTCGAAGTCAGGCGTGATTCCATAATGCGTCAATTCCTCTGTGGTGGTAGGCCCAATCGAGATGATCACCATGGAAAGCAATCCTGCGCGCATCTCGGCGACGCACTGCATCCGCTCCGCCACCTGAAAGAGATGAATCACCTGAACAGCCGTCATGAACAACAAAACATCGTAAGCGCCGCGAGCAATTCCCTGCACACATTCTTCAAGTGGAGCCAAATCCTCCGGCAATGCCCACTGATAAACGGGAACCTTGACGACAGAAGCACATTTCAAGGTAAGGTCCATCAGAAATTCGGGGTTGGAAGCCCCATACTCCTGAACGGCGGCCCGCATCTCCGCCAACGAAGGACCGAACTCCTCCTCGATCACTTTCATCAGTTCTCGCCAGGTGGCGGGTTCGGGAGCTGTCACTGTGACCGGAACTTTGAACTCTCGCAGGACCGCGTACGGTTTCGGTCCTCGCGCTGCTATTTTTACCGTGCGAAGAGCGGCAAGAAATGTCTCACGATCGTGCTTTGTTGCCACCGTGTCCACCAGGGCGCGAACTCCGATGCCGGTAAAAAAGACAACCAAGTCAAACTCGCCGCGTAGCAAAGCGTCGGAAAAGGCAAGCGCATCGGTGTTGGAAGAGAGGGGAATCTCGCGCATACATGGGACGAGAAAAGGCTCGCCGCCATACGTGCGGATGAGTTTGGCGACCTCGATGGAACGACGGGACTCAAGTGAAAGTACGCGGAGTCCCCTGAAGTTCGCATGAGCCAAATGCACCTCTCCCTGGCGCTTCACCGATCTAGCGTGCTTCTGAAATTTCCGAGACTGTCTCATGTTGCGCCGGCAACCTCGCCCAAGGTGCGCAGGCAATATCCGGGGAAACTGGCGATTTGCGATGCCGGATGCTGTGATTCTAGACACGGATAGTACATACCGCAAGATTCGCGGAAAAATGAAGAAATGCTCCGTTCTTTACTTGATCTTTATGCGGAAGGCGCTACTATCTAGTCAAGTTACGGGGTCCCCTTAACCCCAGCTTCCCGAAAGCCAGCACCATGCTGTGTTGGACTCTAGAGAGTCACATTCTTTAGTTCCATGCTCCTTGACGCGCGTGAATCCTCCGCACTGCTTGCGGCGTTCACCGAAGTCT
>JBAWCO010000088.1:0-5054 GCA_049590315.1 Occallatibacter sp.
GCACCGCCCTTTATCACGGAGATGGCCACCACTTCAACGCCATAGTCACCGGATCCGGCGGCTTGCCCGGCAGTTCAGGCCAGCAGCTCACCTCAACCTCCTCCGGGCAGATCCTCGCCGTCAGTAAGCGCCATCTCTTTCAAGTCACGCGCGCAAAATCCGGCGGAGCATGGAGTGTTTCTGATTTCGTTTCTCCTGCAATGCTCAGTGCCCACCCGCAATTAGCCAGCATCTACAGTGTCTACGTCCACCACGACGGATCGGTATGGGCCGGGTGCGGCAACGCCATCTGCCAGATTTCCGGGGAAAGCGTGAAGGTCTGGGGTCCACCCGACGGAGTCGTCCCGGATACATGGGCCTGGTTCCTTGAGGACTCTGCAGGTCGCCTCTGGGTGCGTGGCTACCACCACATTCTTCAACTCGGATCGCACGCCTCCGCGTTCATGAATCAGGACATCCCTGCCACATCTGTGACCTTTTCCACTCCTCTTGTTCCCGTTGTCGAGGACGCCCAGCATCGCATTCTCACCCGCACTGACCGGGGACTCGCGATCTGGAATGAGGGTCGCTGGCAGACACTCGGGGCGGTGAACGGCCTCGATGTTCCCGGAATCCTCGCACTGATGGTCGACCGCGACGGCACGCTCTGGCTCGGCACATTCGGAAAGGGTGTTGAGCGCTGGCTGGGCAACGGAAACTGGGAAACCTGGGCTTCCGGCCAAGGGCTCGAGGGAAGTCTGGTCTGGTCCGTTGTCCGCGACCACAAGGGGACGCTGTGGGGCGCTACCGAACATGGCATCGTCAAATTCGATCGCATCGGCAACAGCTTCGTTCCCTGGGCTCCCAAACCCAGCGTCCCGCACGTACAGGTGATCTCGGTGCTGGAAGGGCCCGACCGCAACCTCTGGTTCTCTTCTTCCGCCGGCTCTCTACTGCGCTACTCGCCGGACACGGGCCAAACCCGAAACTGGAACATGGCCCCTGGAATGCGCTGGATGTGGAGGGCCTCGACCACCAGCGTTTGGGGTATGACGAACTCCGGTCTCTACACCTTCGACCCAGCTTCGAACGACATCGTCAAGGTGCAAAATACCGCCGTGCAAGACCAGGCGTTCTATGACGTCTGCGAAGATGCCCAGCACGGGCTTTGGTTCGCTTCCAATGCCGGCATCGTCCATCTGGCAGACGGCCAATGGAGCAAGATCAGCGTGCAGGGGATCGTGGCATTTGACCGGTTCGGGAACGTGGCTTGCGCCGCCGACGGCTCGCTCTGGCTTGGTGGCGCTTCGACCGGCGTCGAGCATCTTCGCGTTCAGGGAAACATCGCTAGCGCTGCAGATCCGCCACCGCCCCCTAGCTTCAAGTCCATTGAGCCGATGTTTCTTGAGCATGATCGCCGCGGCTGGCTTTGGATAGGCAGCGGCTCCGGTGTCTACGTCTTCAATGGCACCCGCTGGCGCCACCTCACCAAGAACGACGGTCTGGTATGGAACGACTGCAACGAGGGCTCCTATCTTCAGGACAATGACGGCTCCATCTGGATTGGCACCTCGAACGGGCTCTCCCATTTGCTTCATCCTGAAGCCATCTTCGACCAGAAGCCCTTGCAGGTCCTCGTTACCGGGGCGACTCTCGGGAACACTCCAATCTCCCTCGAAGATTCTCTATCTCTCCCCTGGACAAAGGAGCCGCTTCGCGTTCACGTCGTCTCCTCGCCATTGGAGGACCAGCCCTCCACTGTCTACCGCTATCGTCTGGTCGGCCTCGAACAGGACTGGAACACCACCCGCAGCCACGACCTGAACTATTCGTCCCTTCCAGACGGGACATTCCGGCTTGAAATCTACGCAGACGACACAGAGAGCGACATTCGTTCTCCCCTCACGGTTGTCTCCTTCACCATGCGCCCCCCCTGGTGGAAGAGCCTTCCATTTGAAGTTGCCTTGGGCGTACTGTTCATTCTGCTTGTTAACACCACCCTGCGCTATCGCGAGCGCGGGCTCCTTGAAAGCCAGGCAAAGTTGGAAGCCCTAGTGCGCGAAAGAACCGACCAGCTTGAAAAGGAGAAGGAGCAGCTCACGGAAGCCCGTGAAGCTCTTCGCGAACTGGCCAGCCGCGATCCCATGACCGGACTGCTCAATCGCCGCGCCATCTACGATGTCCTCACCAAAGAAATGGCACGTATCAAGCGTGATGGGAGCGCCCTCACAGCAGTCATGATCGATCTCGACCACTTCAAGTCAGTGAACGATACCTACGGCCACATCGTGGGGGACGATGTCCTGCGCGAAATCGCAGTCCGCCTTACCGATTCGGTACGCCCCTACGACTCCGTAAGCCGGTATGGGGGCGAGGAGTTCCTCCTGGTTATGCCGCAGATGGAAGTTCCCGACATGCGTGAACGTCTGACCGCTGTGCACAATGCCGTCTGCCTGGAGCCCATTCAATTTGCCGGCGGTCAACTGAGCCTTACATGCAGCTTTGGCGTCTGCACACTATTCGGCGGCCAGAAGCTCACCGTAGAACAGTTCCTCGATCGTGCCGACCGCGCTTTGTATGACGCCAAGCACACCGGGAGAAATCGCATCGTCTACTGCACTCCGGCCTCCCACACACAGTCCGTCTAGCTAAATCAAACCTGAATGCCGCAAGGTTGGAAATTGCTTTCTGCGCGGAAGCAGTTAATCGTTACAACAACTTTTCTGCCGGATTCCAGAATCTTCCCGCCCGCTCTCAAATCAGAAGATTGATGTTGCCTGTTTCGCCGCTATTGCCCAAGGAGTCACAGTCATGACGCTGTCTGCCGCTGAAGTTAATAGTTTGAAGCAAGCCCCTGCCGTAGATGGCGTATTGCCCATCTTGCACCAACGCTGGAGCCCGCGCTCCTTCGCCAACCGCGAAGTCAGCCCCGCTGACCTTGCCAAGGTATTCGAAGCTGCCCGCTGGGCCGCCTCTTCTCACAATGAGCAGCCTTGGCGCTTCCTGGTGGGAGACCGCAATTCTTTGACGTACAAAAAAATATTCGACTCCCTTGTGCCTTTCAACCAGACCTGGGCGGTCCACGCTCCTGTTCTCATTCTTGGCGTAGCGAATGCCAAGTTCAGCCGGAATGACTCCCCGAATCGCGTCGCCCTTTATGACCTGGGCGCCGCCGCATCGTATCTCACGCTTCAGGCCGCTGCCCTTGGCCTCGCCACCCACCAGATGGCCGGCTTTGACACGGACTCTGCACGCAAAGCCCTGGATATTCCTGGGCATTACGTCGTCGGAGCAGTCATTGCTCTCGGATACCAAGGGGAACCTGATGCTCTCCCCAATGAGCAGTTCGTCGCTCAGGAAGTCGCGGCGCGTCAACGCAAGCCATTGAGTGAATTCGTCTTCTCCACCTGGGATACCCCGGCGCCCTGGGCTGATCGGACTTTGGCCAACGCCGCCAGCTCCCATCCCAATCCTGCTCCCACAAGTTAAATTGGAAGCAGGAGGGATTCTGGTTGTGACCCCCACTCAGTCGCGCAGCCGTCGCCGTCCGTCGCGCACGCACAGACTCCGGCACCGGCAGTTCAGCCGCCAGCCACCCAATTGGCCCTTACGCGTCGCGCTGGCCGCCGCAGCCCTTTGCGTTGTGCTGCTGGCCTGGGCTACCATAGCCCGGCAGTTGGCGCCGGAAGCCAACACCTCCCTCACCCGTTTTGACGCCATCATCGTCCTTGGCACCCCCGCCGATTCCGACGGCAATCCCACGCCCACTCAACTGGCCCGCGTCACTGAGGCGGTACACGAATACGAGCGTGGCGTTGCTCCGCGCCTCATCCTCAGCGGCGGACCAGTCCGTAATCAGTTTGTCGAAGCGCGAGTCATGGCGCGGGCCGCGCATGCCCAGGGTATCCCGGACTCCGCCATCTTCCTCGAACCCGAAGCCCACAACACTATCCAGAACGCCTGTTACTCCGAGCGCATCATCAAATCCCACGGTTGGCATTCGGCTGAAATCGTCGCCAGCTCGGCTCATCTTCCCCGCGCGGCCATCATCTTCAGTCACCTGCCCCAGGACTGGAGGTTCGAGTGGCGCATCCACGCCGCTCCTTCCCTGTCGCGCGATTCGGCGGCTAACAATATCACCTCCGCATCCGTCGAAACCCTGAAAACCATGCGCTACCTTTTCTGGGCTCGCTTCGCCGATCAGTGCGAGCCTTAACTGCGAACCAAATCGAATGCAAGTCGAGCCGGATCCGCGTTGTCCCTCGTCGGCGCGGTCCTGTAAGCTGGATGGTGATGCGTCTTCAAGCTAGTTGTTTCATCTCTCTCGTAGCTGTTGCTGCCGTGGCTCTCCATGCAGGACCCCTTGCCCTGGCCCAATCAACTGCCCAAACCACCGCGCCGACCACGACCGCCAACGGCACGTACATCGCCGTCGATCCATTGGCCCAGGTTCGCTACGACAACCGCTACGATGTTTCGCTCGGTATGGCCTACGCCCGCGTTATGGCCGGACCTACCCTCAACCAAGGCTCCAATCTCGGCGGCCTCGATCTCTCCGGTTCTTATTGGCTATCGAAACACTGGGGCCTTGAGGGCACCGGTCGAGGCTACCTGGGCACCAGCGGCGCCGGTCTTGGCGGCAACGTCTCTACCCAGCTCATCAAGGGCCCATTTATCGCCCAATACATATTTGCCGGTGGCCCGGAATGGCTCGGCCCCCACAACAAGCACGGCGCTCTCATCGCCCACGCTCTCGTTGGCGGCACATACGGCGAATTCGAAAAAGACCTGCGTGGCTTGCCCCCCTCGGCTGTCGATTTCTACAACGACCAAGTCGCGCTTGCCGCGGTCTTCGGCGGCCATATGGACCTGAACCGCTCTGGACGTTGGGTCTTCCGCATTACACCTGACGCCTTGTATACCCGCTACAGCACAAACTACGCAACCCCGACCACCGGGACCGGCGGACATAACAACTGGAACTTCGCCATCTCTGTTGGCGTTCAGTATAAATTCAAGAAGAAGCGTTAGTCGGGCCGCAGATCGCGCTGACCTCCCCTTGCGAATCTCAGCTC
>JBAWCO010000089.1:0-3833 GCA_049590315.1 Occallatibacter sp.
TCATTCAGCAGGCAACGTTCAAGATTGTCCTGGCCGGTGATTCGACCGTAGCGGAACAGGGGGGGTGGGGTCCAGGGTTCTGCGCCACGCTAACACCAAACGTCACCTGCGTTGACCTCGGGCGCAATGGTCGGAGTTCGAAGAGCTACATCGACGAGGGCCTCTGGGATCAGGCGCTTGCACAGCACGGTCAGTACTATTTCATCCAGTTTGGTCACAATGATGGAAAACCTGATCAAGCACGGCATACGGACCCGCAGATCGGATTCACAGCCAATCTCCACCGCTTTGTCAGCGATGTTCGCGCTGGCGGTGCGATTCCGATTTTAGTCACACCGCTAACCAGAAGGAACTACAAAGATGGCGCTCTCGTTCAGGACGAGTTGGCGGATTACGCTGCAGCAACTAGAAGACTCGCCGACGAGGAAGGCGTCACTCTCGTTGATCTGTACGGAATGTCACGTCATCTTCTCCAAGGGATGACGCAGGAACAGGCCGACCAATTCGACGCCCAAGCTCATCCCGACACGAAGGCAGAGAACGGAGATGCATCAAAGCCGGATCGGACTCACTTGAACCAACACGGCAAAGAGGTCTTTGGAAGATTGATCGCCGACAATGTCATCCGCACTCAAGTTGAACTCGGCCCGAATGTCATCGGGCTGCCCGACGAGACCTCTCCCGCTGCGACTGTACAGCATCCTGCACCAACCGACGGTAGCGCAATTGGCCAGCAAATCTGTGACGCGCGCGCCTATGGAGCCAAGGGGGATGGAAACACCAAGGACACAGTCGCGATTCAAACCGCTATTGATGCTTGTAGCAAAGCTGGATCAGGAAGGGTGCTGCTCGGTGGGGCCGGAACGTTCATCAGCGGGCCGCTCACGCTGAGAAGCAATATCACCCTGGAAGTAGGAACGGGTACAACTCTCGCCGCGAGTCCAGACCATGACGATTTCAAGCCGATTGAAGAGTTCCATAGTCCAGGACGTGAACCGCTTCTCAGTACAGACCATGCCGAAAACGTAGTCATTCTTGGAGGGGGTACGATCGATGGTCGGGGGGACAGTTGGTGGAATCACCGCGAGCCCGGTTACCTACGTCCTCGCCTGATTGTTTTTCGTTTTAGCAAGCACATCCGGATGGAAAACCTGACCGTTGAGAATTCACCATCGTGGCAAATCGTGCCGTACTACAGTGAAGACCTTGTCTTCCGGAACATGAAGGTCTGGGCGCCTGAGAGTTCCCACAACACCGATGGGATCGATCTGTTTTCCTCAGGAAACATTACTATCGATCATGTCACGATTGACACCGGCGACGATAATGTAGCGATCAAGAGCGGCCAGCCCAATTCGCCCGGCCCCGATTCTCCGAGCCATGACATTACCATCATAGATTGCAACTTCCTTCATGGCCATGGTCTCTCGATTGGCAGTGAGATCGCCGGCGGTGTGCGCAACGTTCGCGCGGAGCGCATTCACTTCAAGGGCACCGGCAATGGGATTCGCATCAAGTCCAATCGGGACCGCGGAAGCGATATAGGGAACTTCACTTACCGCGATCTCGTGATGGAGGATGTTGGCACCCCCATTGCGATCAGCGCCTATTATCCAAAACTGCCCACGAATGTAGAACCCGCGCCGGTTACAAGGCTCACACCACACTTTCACGACATCACTATAGAGAACCTGACAGCAACAGGAGCCAAAGAGGCGGCTATCATCGTCGGTCTGCCCGAGGCTCCGGTAAGGAATGTCGTGTTGACGAACGTCCATATTGAAGCTGTTAAATCAGCGCAGTTCTCCTACGCTGACGTTGCGAGCAAGAATCTCAAGATCGAGGTCCTCGCAGGACCTCCGATTCAAGTGGGTGAGGGAGTTCATGACGTCCTGCGCTAAGAGCCCACCAACTTGCTCGCGAGGTCTGCGATAAAGTTAAACATCGCCGTCTTTCCGCACAGTTGCCGCAGTAAGCGCCGTTCTTGGGTCGCGCCTTGGGCAATGACGATCAACCGCACCAAATAGTCCGGGAATCGCTTGGGTACACCCGTTTGTAAAAGAAGGCGCTCGAGCATGTAACAAACCCATGCTGACCATTTGCGCGTTCACGACAACCATCAGTGAGTTCGAGAACAATTGGCGGCGCGATGAGATTATTTGGAGTGTGCCAGTAAGGTTATTCTTATAACAATAATTATTCGGTACATCCTGATACATCGCTGTTGTGCAGCCCAGCTCACCTGCTTTAATTCATGAGAAAAACCGCTTGACTTTTCCTCTTCGTGCCAGCAAAATTCGTCATCGGTTGTTCCCCTTTTCATTAAGACAACATCTCGCGTTCGCTGTCGAGTGGCCTTGCAGTTAAACCTGGAGCATGGTTATGCAAAGAGTACTTGCACTTGCCAAGCATTAGGATGCAGGTACATCTTTCGACATGCTGGCTTCAGTTGGTTTGAGCAACTTGAACAAGTCCTTCAGTTGGGCTCAGACCCGGGGATCAAATTGGTTTCGCGGAGGTTTAGATGGGGACCGTCATCGTTTATGCGATTGTTGCCGGAGTGCTGGGCTTGATACCAGGGAGCATCTTTCTTCTGATTCCGCTGGAAATCGGCATGGTCTACCATTTGTCCATCCTAAATAGACGCCCCTTCAGTTTGGGCGAACTCGGTCTAATCTGGGGCGCGCTAGTTGTCGTTGGTGGCGCCCTGCAGGGAGTGGTGGGGCTTATTTTTGTTTTTACCGGGCCGCTCGGCTGGCTGGCGAAAGCGGTGTTTGCCTTTGTCTTTGTTGTGGTCTTTGGCGGGATCGTCAACTGGTACTACGAAACGGAGAACAAGAAGCAGTCGGCCCGATGAGGACATCCGTTCGGGGGCATCGCCCCGCCAAGCGGGAAATTGATTTCAACATATAGGTCGAACAGTCCGAATTCTTCCGAATCAGGAGATTCCAAGCCAGTGCCCGTTCCCATTCGAGACGACGGCTCAGCTGGGCCGACACGGCGTTTGATCTTATTCGTTCATGGATTCAACAGCAATGCGGTTGATTGTTGGGGTGCCATGTTGAGTCGGCTTCAGCAGGACCCCGCAATGTCGGAAATTTTTGACTATGCTTGCTTTGAGTACGAAACGTCTCTTCTGCGGCTTGCACGTTTAAAAAGAATTCCGACAATTGCGGAGATTGCAACAGAACTGGGCGCCTATCTAGATCGGAAATTGATCGACAGCGGATCGGACCACGACAGATATATCGACGCAACTCTGGTGGGCCACAGCATGGGAGGCGTGATCATACAGGCCTACCTTCTTCAGAGGCTCGACACCGGGCGAGGGAACGAGCTTGATCGTCTTCGGCAAGTTATTCTGTTCGCCACACCTAACTTCGGGTCGGACCTTCTCACGACGGTTCGTAGCCTTATAGCGATCCCGTTTCCAAATCCACAAGAAGAAGCATTGAGGAAATTCAGTGCTGAAGTCGAGCATATTCAACACGGAGTGCGCGAACACATCATTGACGCGCATAAGAGGAGCGATCATTCTTATCCATTACCCTTCTATTGCTTCTGGGGGGATTCGGACAACATCGTTCCAAAGATTTCCGCAATAGGGCATTTCCCCCACGGTGAACCATTGAGAGGCGATCACTTCTCTCTTCACAAACCGCTTGGGGTCACTTCCAGCCATGGCTTCGACGATAATTGTGATCAATGCTACCAGGCTTTTGTAGAGTCAGTGCTTCACCCGCATGGCCACAAGCACATCTGGGAAGTCGAGACATTTCTTTACAGCGTGCGAGTCTGTCCGCTGGCCCACGGAACCGTCATTCAAGCCACAC
>JBAWCO010000090.1:0-1844 GCA_049590315.1 Occallatibacter sp.
CTTCATGATCGTTGCAGACTCGGCATTGCCTTTGTTGGAAAGCGCCCGGTATAGCGCCTCGCGCGCGAGTGTCGTCATGCAGCGCGCCTTGGCAATGTCGCCAACTGCCGCATGAATCTCGACCGGATCGCCGCTTTCAAACGCTTGCGCGAGGTAAAGACAGTAACCGGCTTCATCTTTCAGGTATTTCGACGCGGCGAACTCTACCAACTCGCTACCATTCATGTCACAACTCCAACTCTTTCACGATGGACTTGGCTCGTTTGATATCGGCGGCCTGTGTGGATTCGTCGCCACCGCAAAAGATGATCACCAGCACATCGCCCCGCTGTGTGAAGTAGACCCGGTAGCCCTTGCCTACGTCGATCTTCATCACCGATGACGCCATCGCCTGCAGCAGGCCAGTGCCCAGGGTTGCCTAACCGTGCCCGGTTGAGCCGACCGGCAATCGTCGTAGCTGCCTGTCGGTCTCCCACGCGGGAAAGCCACGCGTCAAATTCGGGCGTAACGATCGAGTTAAAGTCAAATCACGGTGTATGGGGTCTGGGCATGATCAGGCGGCCAGCGATTGCTGAGTCGGTGTGCTGTCGGTCACCGGTTCTCCATCCTTGAACGTCATTCCGTCAGGCATCGACGTGAGCCTTTCCGGGACGCGGATGCGCCACCACGATTTTTCGGCCGACTCGATCAGCTTGAATGCCAGTCCCAGGAACGTCGCGCGCGAAACACAATTGCGTCGTGGACGCGACGTTGATCGCCGCCCCCAGTTCGACCAGGAACGAGCAGCAGGCTGCGTGACCCGGAAATGCATCAGACGCGCAAAGGCAAGTAGTGGTATTTCGACATGAAACTGCACATCGGGGTCGGTAGCCAAAGCGGCCTGCCGCATAGCACGGTGGTCACACCAGCCAACGTCCACGACAGGCATCCGCTGCCGAAAATGCTGCATGGGCAAGAGCAACGCGTCTATGGAGATAGTGCGTATGCGGGCCAGAAAGCACTGATCCGCGCAAAGCCCCAAAGGCACTCGACTTCACCAATCAACGTACACGCCGTGCGGGCGAAGTTGACGAGACAGCGCGGCAAGAATCGCAAATCGCAACAAGTCGAAGATCCGTGCTCGGGTTGAGCACGTGTTTGCTGTCGTCAAGCGTCTGTGGGGTTTCACGAAGGCCCGCTATCGCGGTCTGGCGAAGAACGCCAATATCGCGCCTTCCTCGCGCTGGCGACGCTGAGCAACAGCTGTCTCTCGCGCAGGCGATTGATGGCACAGGTGCGCCCGCAATGGGCGAAGAGGGGGCCGCAGGCCTGCGCGCAATGCCCGGACGGGCAGGAAATGCAGGCGGAATGCGCATCACCTAACCCTACTTCTTGACGCCTGCAGCGCTCTCCCCGACAAGTCGAGCCTCTACGCCATGTCTCTCGTTACCTTGATTGGCGGGCGAAAGGATTTTCTTCGAAACAGTATTCGGCAAGCCATGTTTCGTGTGGCCCATGCCGAAAGATGAAGTGACGGGAGTCGGCTCAATGTTGAGTGATATGATCTTGAGAACACTCGTCCTCAAGAGTTTGAACTGCTGAACGCCAGATGTTGCGAGCGCCTCGCTCACGTAGAATCCCCTTCCGAAACTTGAAGAACTCACTCCTTGCCTGTGATGGCTGTGCCGCTCCGAAGAGTCACAGCCAATTACGGATAGAGTCTGGGTACAATGTCAAATAGTTAGGGGCCCCTCAAATGTCGCTAAGACTCGGATCACCGCTACCAACGCACGTCTCAAGGAAATGAGGGAAGCGCGTAAAGCATCCGACAAGGCGTGTCGCAACGCATACAGGCTGACCAAAGC
>JBAWCO010000091.1:0-2059 GCA_049590315.1 Occallatibacter sp.
GCTTCGCGCACCGCTCCCGCTCTGCGGCTATGGCATCGGGGGTGCGCCAGACAGAAATGGCTTCCAAGAAATCCGTCAGCGTATCTTCCACCCACGCAAACTCACAGTTACAGGCATCTGCATCCTCACCGCACATTGAATCATTGCAATCATGGGCAAAGTGGAGCGCGATAGCTTCAGCAACATTGGTTGCTTTTACGCTCCAGTCCCACGGAACTCCTTTCCAGTTGCATTCCGCGCTCGGCGTCACCGCTGGCGCTGGACTGTCGGGCTGGGCGGCGAGGGCGGCCTTAAATCCTTGATACCAGTACAGTGCGTGCGTGCATTCTGGAAACTCGTCGCACCCGCAATCTGGCCCCTTCAATGCTTCCCGCATCTTGTCACTCATGGTTTGCCTTCCTTCTTGAACTGGTGGGGCCGTGGGTGCTGTCTTCAAGCAACCGGATCTGAGATCCAGCCATTGATTACCCTGCGACTCTGCGTGGTCACTAACCACCTTGAGTTGCGCTTTTTGGCCCCAAAGATCTTACTTTCTCTGCATTGATCTCCGTGATCTCGATATAGAACCCTGCCTCGTAATTGAACACGTCAAAGTTCAGTGTGCAGGAGCCACCGGCGCAATTCCGCGCAAGCCAATCGCCCCCACCAATCCGCTCGTATGTGTTGCCTAACGTATCGCTAACCTGCAGAATATTCCTGAACGACTGCTTCTTTTTTCCACGCCCCGTCGACAGCCTTACTAAGAGGTGATTTCCAGCAAGGATCGGACCCTTGATCGTAAAAGTGCTGCGGTGAATCATCATCGCCTCACCTCTGGCCGCTTCATGCCCTCGGCAAGAATAAACTCCAGCAATTTCGGATCCGGTGTTCCGTTGCACGTCTTCAGCATCTCGGTCAGCTCATTGATCGTCCACTTCGCATCTGGTGTGTAAGCGAAGATCGTATTGCCAATGGGAGTCTTCAGGATCGTCCCCGTCTTCAGATTCGCGAGGTTGTCTGCCTCGAGCAGGATGATCTGCAGTCCACCGTCTGTCGCCAAGAAGATCATGAACCTCTCCTTACCATCGAAACTTTCCGCGCATCGCAAAGAACCAGCTCAGTGTGCCCTCGAGCTTTTCCACTCGCGCTTTCGTTGCGCGATAGATTTCCAGGCAGTGAACGCAAAAAAGAACGCCAACTTTTCCGCATCCAGCACAGCGCGTGCGCTGCGCGTGAATTACTCTCGGCACTTCATCTCCTCGATGAACGCTTCGACAAACGCTTCCGCCGCCGGCGCGACAATCGCATTGCCAGCACCTCGAATGAGGCCCACTCTTCCACGGGCAAGCCCATCAACCACAGGGAAAAACGAAAGTTCAGGCGAAACTGGCCGGAGCCTCCCGTCGCTGCATTCGATCCAGACTGCGTCTGACCAGTAACCATTTGTTGGACCTGTCGTGGAAGTTGATCGGTTCTCTTCCTCACCGATCCGTCCTCGTTTGTTTTTGTCGTCGACATTCCCGGCGAGTCTTTCCAGTCGCGTGCTGTGGGACTTACCCAGCTCGAGAGATGAACTTCTCTCGCGAGACTTTTGAACTCTCCGCTTTTTCGCGTCACGTTGTTTGCGTCGTCTACGTTTGGACTCGGCCACGGGGTGAGCTTGCGAATCGTTTCGCAGAATTTGTTCGTGCCGGGCTGGTGTGATTTGTGGAAAGACAATGCCGTCGGCGTGGGCCACGAAATAAATTCTCTCTCTGATGTGCGGTGCGCCGAAGCCACAAGCTGGTATAGCCGCCGCCCCGACGGTGTAACCGACTTCTTCCAGTTCAGCCGAAACAACGTCGAACCAAGCGCGTCCGTCTTCTTTCGCAACCTGCTCGCCAAAGACAATGACAGGGCGATGCTCTTTAATGAGCCTGAACCATGAGGGCCACAAGTGACGCGGATCGCTGAAGCCTTTCCTTTCCCCGCTCGCACTGAATGAGGGACAAGGGCAGGATCCTGACCAAACAGAAAGTTCGTCTGGCCATCCAGCTCTTCTAAGAACGTAGGGCCAGCCCCCGATCCCGGCGAAGAAGTG
>JBAWCO010000092.1:0-14594 GCA_049590315.1 Occallatibacter sp.
CCGTTGGGACCAGAAACACCAACGATTCAAATGCCACATGAAGATTCGAGCACCAACTACGCCAGAAATCCGTCGATACCAGGTATTCACTGACGTGAACATCGCAGTGACCTCTTGAGGTTCAAAAACACCCCTCACAGACGGGCGAGGACCCATCCCGCCACAAATCGCCATCTCTGTCCTTCGCATTCTTCTTAAGTTCCAACTTGAGATAACACGGCGTTGCGAAGATGACATTCGAGCCCGGTGCAGCTGTAGTGCTGTTAAGTCGTGTCCGATTTTGAGAAGACCCTGAGACGTTCGATAAAACTGCTAGAACCCAGCATCGCGTTCTCCGGTCAGCGTGCCCTGCTCTTCCGGCGCAGTCAGCCGCACCAGTCGATCGATGGTGTACGGTGTGCGGCTCTCCCTGGTGTGATAGTGGCGAACCTGCAACTCGCCCAGCAAGCCGATCGCGAGCAGTTGAACCCCGGCCAGCATTAGCACGGCCGCCATCACGAACATCGGTCCATGCAGGCTCATTGTGTCCTGCTGCGGGCTCATCGCCTTCATCGCAAACAGGATTGCCGACAGAACGCTCCCCGCCATGATGCTCAACGCGCCCAGAACACCAAAAAAGTGAAGCGGGCGGCTCATATAGCTAAGCAGGAAGCGGATGGTTAGAAGATCGAAGAACACCCGGAAGGTGCGCCCTATCCCGTAGTGGCTCTTGCCCCGTTCGCGATTGATATTCCTGATTGGAATCTCGCATATCGACGCGCCATGCCAACTCGCCAGCGCTGGTATAAAGCGATGCATTTCGCCATACAGCGGAATGCTTTGAATGACCTCACGCCGATATCCCTTGAATGTCGTCCCAAAATCGTGGATATCCACGCCGGAAAGTCGGGCCATCAACCAGTTGGCGCAGCGGGAGGGAATGCGGCGCAACACAAGGTTGTCGATTCGATCCTTCCGCCAGCCCGAAACAATGTCATACCCCTCGTCAAGCTTTTCCAGGAACTTGGGAATATCGTTCGGATCGTGTTGCAAATCGCCATCCATGGCCAGAATGAATTCGCCTGAGGCGTGGTCGAAGCCAGCGGCCAGCGCCGAGGTCTGCCCAAAGTTCCGCCGTAGCCGCACAACCAGTACCCGGCTGTCCACGGCAGCGATCTCTTTCAGCAGGTTGTAGGTCCGGTCCGTCGAACCATCGTCCACCAGCACAAGTTCAAACGAGGCGCCGGCCTGCTCCATCACTTGTTTCAGCCGAGCATACAACGCTGTAACACTTTCCTCTTCGTTGTGCAGCGGTACGACGATCGAGTAGTTCCTCATGGTGCCTCTTCAGATGCCTGTGGATGCAGAAAGGAACAGAATATTTACAAGAAATGCGAATCGTCATCGAAAAAATCACAACGGCGTGAACTGCAGCCCCCAGTACATCTCTGCTCGATCGATCCGTTCCAGCCCATTCCCCAGCCGATCCAAGTTTCCGCACCCACACCCGTTCCCCACATCAGCCGCAGGCATTTCTTGACTGCTTGCCGTTTGACAAAAAATAACTATCGACGCATGATGCCGTTCAGATATTCTTTACATCTCAAGAAATTGAGGTCGGACTGTTTTGACTCTATCCCCAAGACCAAAGAAGACAATGCAGGTCGCCGGCGGGTTTAGTTCCAACTGGGCCCTCCGGGCCGTTGTGTGTGGGTTTGCTCTTTTTGTGAACTGCGTCAAGGCGCAATCTCCGACCAACATGTTCGCACCGGCGGCAACCCCGGCACATTCGATCTTCGACGTCTCGATGCTTGTGCTTGCGGTTACACTGGTGATTTTTCTGGTGGTTTCGGGGCTGCTTTTGTATGCGCTGATTCGTTACCGGAATCGGCCGGAAGATTTCAATCGTGAGCCGGCGCAGATTTACGGCAGCAATCAGATTGAGTTGTCCTGGACGGTGATTCCGATCCTGATTGTGGTGGTACTTTTTCTTTCAACCACGCGAGTCATCCTGGGGACGCAGTCGATTCCCAAGCCGGATAACGCGATGAACGTGACTGTAATCGGTCATCAGTTCTGGTGGGAGTACCGCTACCCCACTCTAGGAGTCGTCACAGCCAACGAGCTTCACATTCCGACCAGCGATCCGGCGCATCCAACTCCGACTTACCTGACCATGTCGTCGACGGATGTGGCGCATAGCTTCTGGGTGCCGCGCCTGGCGGGAAAGATGGACGTGATTCCGAACAAGGTCAACGAAATGTGGATGGATCCACAGCAGGCGGGTTTGTATCTGGGCCAATGCGCGCAGTACTGCGGTACCCAGCATGCAAAGATGCTGTTGCGCGTTTATGTGCAGTCCCCATCGGATTTCGCTGCCTGGATCAACGAGCAAAAGCAGCCCGCGGTGCAGGATTTCTCCGGCAACGCCGCCGCGGCAGAAGGACAGACCGTGTTCATGCACAACGCTTGCATCAACTGTCACACGATCAACGGAACGGTGGCTACCGGTCGTTTTGGACCGGACCTGACCCACATGGCAAGTCGCGACACCCTTGCCTCTGGAGCAATTCAAAACACCCCGGAGAATCTTCGCAAGTGGATCGACGATCCTAACTCGCTGAAGCCCGGTTCGCTGATGCCTGCGATGCACTTGAACAAACACGATACGGACGTGATCACCGCGTATCTCACGCAGCTTCGATAAGCCTTCAACGGAAAGGTATGCCGGATGAGCACAACTCATGTGGTGGATGAGATCGATGAGACGCTGACGCCGCAGCAGGGGCGTCCACCGCTCAGCGTCGTGTATGAGTGGCTGACGACGGTCGACCACAAGAAGATCGGGCTGATGTATATCGCTTACGCTCTCATTTTTTTGATCGTCGGTGGCATCGAAGCGATTCTGATGCGTATCCAGCTTGCCGTTCCCAACAATCACTTTGTTTCGCCCCAGGTGTTTAATCAGCTCTTCACCATGCACGGCACGACGATGATATTTTTCGTCGCCATGCCGGTTCTTTTTGGCTGGGGCAACTACCTGGTGCCTTTAATGATTGGGGCGCGGGACATGGCGTTTCCGCGGCTCAATGCATTCAGCTTCTGGGTATCGGCATTCGCCGGACTACTGTTGTACTTCAGCTATGTGGGCGCAAGCGGGCTGTACGCAGCAGGCTCTGCGCCGGATGTGGGATGGTTTGCGTATGCGCCGTTGACGGCGAGAGTATTTTCGCCCGGCCACAGCACGGACTACTGGACACTGGCTGTCTTTCTAAGCGGCATCGGCTCGATAGGCACGGCTTTGAATTTCGTGACCACCATCGTTTGCATGCGCTGCAAGGGCATGAAGATGAGCCGCATGCCGCTGCTGGCGTGGCTTTACCTGGTGATGTCGGGCATGGTCTTTGTGACCATCAGCCCGTTGACCGCGGCGCAGATCATGCTGACCATGGATCGCTACCTGGGCTCTCACTTTTTCGATACCCAGGCCGGCGGTTCGGCGGTGTTATGGATGCACTTCTTCTGGATCTTCGGCCATCCCGAGGTCTACGTGCTGATCCTGCCGTCGTTCGCCTTTATAAATGAGATCGTGCCTGTGTTTTCGCGCAAAGCGATCTTCGGTTATCCGGCGATGGTGGCGGCATCGGTGGGCATCGGCTTCATCAGCCTGAGTGTGTGGGCGCACCACATGTTCACGGTGGGCATGGGCGCGGCTGCGAATATCTTTTTCGTTTTTGCCACTATGGTGATCTCGGTGCCGACCGGGATCAAGATCTTCAACTGGCTGGCGACCATCTGGGGCGGGCAAGTGATCTTCGCAACTCCCATGATGTTCTGCGTGGGATTCCTGTTTCAGTTTCTTGTCGCAGGGCTCACCGGGATCATGCTCGCCGTGGCCCCATTCGACTGGCAACTGGGAAACTCGTATTTTATTGTGGCGCACTTTCACTACGTCATTGTTGGCGGAATCCTGTTTGCCCTGTTTGCGGCCTTCTACTATTGGTACCCGAAAGTGACAGGACGGATGATGTCGGAGACGCTGGGTAAGTGGCACTTCTGGCTCTTTGTCATTGGCTTTCATCTGACCTTTGACTTCATGCATATCCCAGGGATACTCGGAATGCCGAGGCGTATTTACACCTACGAGGCTGGCCGTGGATGGGAAAGCTGGAACATCATCGTCAGCATTGGAGCCATCTTCCAGGCGGCCGGTCTTTTGTGTTTTGTCTACAACCTGGTGTGGTCGTACTTCAAGGGCAAAGAGGCCGGCCACGACCCGTGGGACGCCTGGACCTTGGAGTGGTCTACGACCTCACCTCCGCCCGACTATAACTTTGCGGTACTACCCACGGTGAACAGCCGGCGGCCGTTATGGGATCTGAAACATCCTGAAGACCCGGATTCGGACTACGAGTGAGAGGCGAACAGTCATGAGAGACGCCGCAGCCATTTCGATCGCTTCGCCGCAAGAGGCGCCCTGGACGCTTCCCTATCGCGGTACCGTGGGCATGGCCTGCCTCATTGTGGCTGAGTCCGCGATCTTCTTGATCTTTGTTGTCGCCTACATTTTTTACATTGGCAAGAGTCTTACCGGCCCTACTCCGGCACAGGTGCTGGAACTGCCGATCCTGGGCACTGTTTGCCTGCTGTCGAGCAGCATCACCGTTCACTTCTCAGTCCCTGCGCTGCGCAAGGGCAGGCTGGGAGCCTGTTCGGGTTGGCTTGCGGGTACAGTTCTGCTGGGAACCATTTTCCTTCTCACCACAGCCCGCGAGTGGTATCACCTGATCCACGACGAGGGCTTGACAATACAAACCAATCTCTTCGGGACCACTTACTATTCCCTGGTTGGTTTGCACGCCACACACGTTGTGGTCGGCCTCATCATGCTTTCCCTCGCTCTCGGATTTTCGTTGTTTGGCCTGGTGAAAGAAGAGCATTCGGAGAAGCTTGAGACGCTGGCCCTCTATTGGCATTTTGTCGATGCGGTGTGGATCGTCGTCTTTACGGTGGTCTATGTTCTGGGCAGGTAGATTGCGGGAGGGAGGCGCATGATGCACGATGACGATGGGATTTTGCTTCCGGTGCCGACTGCATGGCCCGTGGTGCTGGCGCTTGGCATAGCGCTGATGATCGCAGGCATGGTGACGCACTGGGTCATCAGCCTGCTCGGTGTCGTGCTTGCTGTGCGCTCCGCAGTGGGATGGTTTTTCGAAGTGTTGCCGCATGAACATCACGCTTCTGTCCCGGTTTATGCGGATCAGATCGTGATCTCGACCACGCGAAAAAGACACGCGCAGTTACCCATCGACCCTTTACATCGAAAATTGATTCCGGTCGAGACCTTCAGCCTCGCAGCGGGTATCAAGGGTGGCATTGCCGGCGGCATCGCGATGGTCGTTCCTGCAGCACTCTTCAGCCTGCTCAAATACCACAGCCTGTGGTACGCCGTGAATCTGCTTGCGGCCGGCGGTTTCGTGAGCTGGGCAGGTGAGAGTAATGCGTTTCTGGCGGAGTTCCATTTGATGGGCCTGCTTGCCGCGTTAGGCATTCACGCTCTTACCTCGCTGCTTGTCGGTCTGCTCTACGGCGCTATGCTGCCAATGTTTCCCCGCAAGCCCATCCTGACCGCGGGCTTCATCGCGCCTTTCCTTTGGACGGGGCTTTTGTACTCAGCACTGGGTGTGATCAGTCCCATTCTGGACGCGCGCATCGATTGGCTCTGGTTCGTTGTCTCGCAGATTGCGTTCGGCCTGGTCTGCGGCTTTGTCGTCAATCTACAAGTCAAAGTGCGCACACCGCAGTTTCGAGCGCTTCCGTTTTCTGTTCGCGCCGGAGTGCACAGCGATCAGCCTCGGAACGACTTTTCCACATCGAAAGATGACGACCAATGAGTTCTGCTCTCAAAACCCGGACGTCCTATTGCGCTGTTGTACTCGCCGTTGCCTGCACGGCTCTCGTTGGATGCGACAATGCTCCTGGCCGCCCTGGGCCGGGTCCTGAAGTGGTGCGTCCTGAAGAGGTCGTCAATTTCCCCGCACTCTACAAGCAGAACTGCGAAGCCTGCCATGGTGAGAACGGCAGAGATGGTGCGGCGCTCTCTCTCTCCAATCCGGTCTACCTCGCGTTGGCAGGAGAAACCCATCTGCATGAAGTAATCGCAAATGGAGTTCCCGGCAAACTGATGCCTGCTTTCGCCAAAAGCGCCGGCGGCATGTTGACCGATCAACAGGTCACGGCGCTGGCGCACGGCATCGCACAACAATGGGGGAACCCCAGCGTTCTCGCCGGCCAGACCCCTCCCCCCTATCTCGCGACTTTGCCGGCCAGCGCCGAGCACGGGCTTCAGTCCTATGGCGTGTTCTGCGCCCGATGCCATGGGGCAACAGGAGAAGGCGGTCCCGCTGATGGAAAACCAAACTCCACACAGGGCAAGATCGGTTCTATTGTCGACCCCTCGTATCTGGCCATCATCAGCGATCAGAACCTGCGCAGCATCACCATCGCTGGCCGTCCCGACCAGGCCATGCCGGACTGGCGCGGCGATGCAGAGCATCCGATGACGGACCAGGAAGTTACCGACATCCTCGCCTGGCTGGCTTCCAAGCGCGTTGCCAATCCAGGCCAGCCGTACCCGACGCATCCTTAAAAGTCGAGTGAACCGATGTTGTTCAAAGCACGACAACAGTATGGAGCAGGACGCAATGAACCCAACTGAGCCTCTTTCACCAACCGATCAGGCCGCTGCCACAGAGCCCGCGACGAATGCCAACAGTGCCGGCCACTCACGCCGGGTGTTTCTTTTCAAGTTGTCCCTGCTCTTGAATGGAGCGGTTGGCGCGGTTCTGGCAGTGCCGATTGTTGGCTATCTTCTGGGACCTGCCCTGAAGAAGAGCGCGAATGAAGACTCGTGGATCAAGCTCGGTCTGCTTGGCGATTTTCCTGAAGGTGAAACACGTCTTGTCAATTTCCGCAATCCCGTGACCACCCCGTGGGATGGGCAGACCGGCGACATTCCCTGCTGGGTTCGCCACATCTCCGGAAACGACTTCCAGGTCTTCGCCATTAACTGCGCACATCTTGGATGTCCGGTCCGCTGGTTCGCCCAATCCAGACTCTACCTCTGCCCCTGCCACGGCGGCGCTTACTACGAAGACGGATCGCGCGCCTCCGGTCCGCCCGAGCGCGGACTCTTCGAATATGAGCACAAGATCGTCGCGGGCACCTTGATGATCAGTGCCGGCAAGATGCCCACGCTGGCGGCGCGCAACTGCAATCAGCCAAAGCTGACGCAGATTCAGCCTAGCCCGACAACAGCTTCGGTGACCTTCCCAGAACCGGGACCCAACCAAGACCCGCAGCCAAGGAACAGCTCATGGCCAGCTTGAAAAAACGCGCGATTGATGTCTACAACTGGTTTGAGCAGCGGCTCGGGCTTGCCGCTCCCGCAATCGAAGCGGCGGAGCACCAGATCCCTTCCAAAACATCGAGCTGGTGGTATGTGTTCGGCAGCGCCGCGACAGTGATTCTTGTACTTCAAGTGGTGACTGGAATCCTGCTCGCTCTTGTCTATTCTCCCAGCGCCAGCCACGCATGGAGCAGTCTTGAATTCCTCGACCACAACGTCAGGCTCGGCTGGTTTCTGCGTGCCATGCACGGCTGGGGCTCGGACTTCATGATCGCCATCGTGCTGATTCATCTGATGCAGGTCTTCTTGTTCGGCGCCTACAAATTCCCCCGCGAACTCACCTGGATTATCGGAGTTTGCCTGCTTTTGCTCACCCTCGGCATGGCATTCACTGGCCAGGTTCTGCGCTTCGATCAGGACGCCTATTGGGGCCTCGGCATCGGCGCTTCCATCGTCAGCCGCGTTCCTTTTGTCGGTGGCGCGTTGGTAGATCTCATGCTGGGCGGCCCAATTATTGCGGGGCCTGCGCTTTCGCGCTTCTTCACCCTGCACGTCTTCGTGATTCCTGGAATCCTGCTCTCACTCGTCGGCCTGCATCTGCTAATGGTCGTGCGGCTCGGCATCAACGATTGGCCGATGCCGGGCCGCCTGGTCAACAAGAAGACATACGTCCAGGAGTATCACAAGCTCACTGAGAAGACCGGCATTCCCTTCGTTCCCGACGCCGTTTGGAAAGATGCCGTTTTCACCGCGGCCATCCTGCTTGCCATCATGGCTTGCGCGTTCTGGTTTGGGCCTTTCGGTCCCACCGGCCAGCCCGATCCCACTATCATCCAAACCGCACCCAAACCCGACTTCGCTTTCCTCTGGATCTACGCGGTCCTCGCTTATCTGCCCCCCAACCTCGAAACGCCCGTGCTGTTCATCGCGCCCGTTCTCATCATCGGCGCCATGTTACTGCTCCCGCTGGTCTCAGGCGAGGGCGAAAAGCATTGGTCGCGCCGTCCGGTTGCCGTGCTCATGGTCGCAGTCATCGCTGTCACCCTTGGCGCCTTCACAAGCCTGGCCATGTATACGCCGTGGAGCCCCATCATGAACGCCTGGACCAGCGATCCAATTCCTATCACCGATCTAAAGGATCGAACTCCGCTTGAACGCGAGGGCGCGCTCGTTCTGCAAAACAAACAATGCCGGAACTGTCACTCGATCGGAGGCGCCGGAGGAATGCGTGGGCCGGCCCTGGACTCCGTTGCTTCGCACATGACTGAAGATCAGATCATCCGCCAGGTTCTGCAGGGAGGCGGCAACATGCCCGCCTATGGCAACGCGCTCAACCCCGCCGAGACCACCGCGCTCGTCCATTTCCTGCTCACTCTGCGCGGTGGCAACCTCGCCCCCGCCATCGATGCCTCGCGAAAATTGGTTTCTAGCAGCGAGCAATCCCCATCGCAGGCGTCTCCCAGTCCTTCCGCGACCGGCGCACCCTAGCGCAGCGGCTAACCTATAACAATGCCTCCCGAATACCAGGCGATCTTCGATGAGTGGTCACCGCCACCATTCCTCACCACGATGGTGCTGCTTTCCGCGATCGTCTACCTGCGGGGCTGGATCGCGATCCGCAAAACTCGCCCTTCACAGTTCTCCGCGGGCCGGCTGGCAGCCTTCCTTCTGGGCCTCGCCACTCTCTGGCTCGCAATCGGTTCGCCGATGGATGGTTTTGCCGACGCGCTCCTGAGCGCGCACATGATCGAGCATTTGCTCCTCATGTCGTTCGTCCCCCCGCTTCTGCTGCTCGGCAATCCGCAAGTCCCGCTGCTGCGTGGCCTTCCCCGCGTATTCACAGTTCACCTTCTCGGCCCTCTCTTCCGATTCAAAGCTCTACGCGCTCTGGGCCGTTTCCTCACCACTCCGGTTGTCGCGTGGCTCCTGATGAATCTGATTTTTCTGGGTTGGCATGTGCCCTCAGCGTATGACTTCGCTCTGGAACACGAACTATGGCATGATTTCGAGCACATCTGCTTCCTTGCTTCATCGATTCTCTTCTGGTGGCCGATCATTCGTCCGTGGCCAACAGACGCGCGTTGCCCAGGTTGGATCATGCTCCCTTACCTTGTAGGCGCGGACATTGTGAATACGGCTATCTCGGCCTTCCTCGCCTTCTGCGGCCGTCCAGTCTATCGATACTATGCTGAACAGCCCAACCCTTTTCACGTTTCATTGATGGCTGACCAAGTCGCCGGCGCCGTCATTATGTGGGTCATCGGTTCATTGATCTTTCTCGTTCCAGCCATTTTCATTACGGTCAGGCTTCTGCAGCAAGATTCCAAACTGCAGATCGAATGAATGAAAATAGGCGGAGATCGTTGCGGACTATCGTGTCCTGCATCATGTCGAAACGATCCGCCCCAAGAAACCTTTTGGGGAGCGGTTTCTCAAATAGATGAAGGTGGATGACAATTGAGTCGGAAGGAAAAAGCTATGCGCGTATTTGTGGCTGGGGCAAGCGGAGCAATTGGCGAACCGCTGATCGCGGAGTTACTGAAGCGGGGACATTCTGTGGTGGGAATGACAACCAACGAGGAGCGAGCGAAGAATTTAGAACGCCAGGGAGCCGAAGCACTGATCGTCAACGCTTACGATGCCACGGCAGTAGAAGATGCGCTGCGCCGGTCAAAAGCCGAAGTAGTAATCGATGAGTTGACGTCACTGCCGAAGGAAATGAGCGATATGCCTAAGTACGCGGCTGGCGACAGGAAGCTCCGGATTGAAGGCGGAGGCAATCTGTTTCGTGCGGCAATTGTGAGCGGCGTAAGGCGCTATCTACAGCAATCAAGCGGATTCTTTTTGAAGGCAGCGGAAGGCACGCTGGCCGACGAATCCTCTCCGCTGGATGTAAACGCAAGTCCGAGCGTAGCGGCAAGCGCGCGGACGTATACGGAGCTTGAAGCGCGCCTATTCAGTTCCAATGCAATTGAGGGCATTGCACTGCGTTACGGATTCTTTTATGGGCCGAAGACGTGGTACCATCCCGGCGGGTCAGCAGCAAATATGGTCGCTGGACAACAAAACCCCGTGGTGGGCAAGGGACAGGGGGTGTCGTCATTTGTACATATAGATGATGCTGCCATCGGAACCGTAGCAGCGCTAACAGCAGAGCCCGGTGTGTACAACTTGGTCGATGACGATCCTTCGCCTCAGGCAGTGTGGCTCCCGGCGTTTGCGAAGTTTGTCGGTGCTCCAGCTCCCGCGCACATGAGCGAAGAGAAGGTCAAGGAAATTGCAGGGGAAGATGTGGTGTACTACGCAACGAAATTGAGTGGCGCATCCAACGCAAAGGCAAAGCGCGTTCTTGGTTGGAAACCACGGCGACTGGAGTGGCTGCAAAAGTAAGCAGTCGCGGCAACTCACCGAAGCAACTGCTCATATAGCGCGTGAAGTCAGCGCCGCTCCTGATTTCACGGATCCAGGAAGACGAGCGATCTCTCCGCATGGCGTTTTCGACACTATGCGACGGGCGTCGAAGGCACAATCGAAATCGAGTCAATAAGTGCAGCGCGGCGCCGCAAGGCTGTGCGCACAAGGTGGGAGACAATGAACTCGGTCTGGTGGCCTTTTCAGTTAACCCTGTCACTTGAACTCAAGCAGCCTGCGCAACCCGCCGCACCCGAATCAGCTTTGAGCTTCCGTCTCGCCCGTCGCGACTAAAGCGCTGAGCACACTTCGAGCGTAATCCCGGAGTTCGGCCTCCGACTGGCCTATGTATTCGGCGACAGCTTTCTGATCGTCGAGCGATCCGACCTCTTGGATTGCTGTCGGGTAGTCAGCCTTTATCCAGAGGAGTTCAAAGTCTCTCGAATAGGCGAGAGGATCAAGTTTCTCAGACAGGATTCGGCGTGCGAGTTGACGAGCGACACGTATCGACGCCTCGGAAGGCGAAATGCTCTTCATGCCTGCTTCCGCCATGAATGCAGCTAGAATTTGGTCGGTCTCCCAGCCTGACGGCTGAATCAACGCGGCAAGTCTACGGATGGATCGGCCATCGAGGCCCGCTTCCAGTGCGTCCCAGGCGAGAGCTGGCATCTCATCCGGACCGATCATACCGAGCGCGAGCTTTGCTTCAATGAGTTGTAGATCGAAGGGCACGGAGTGAGACTATCGCTGACAGACCTGAATGTCTACTGATTCACTCAATTCGTGAGCATGTCCTCTTCTCCGTCGTCCAATCATCCATTCACAGCTTCAAGCTTACCCTCATTCGCCGCGAAATACCGCCCTCGTATCCAGAAGGCCACGTTGACCAGCCCGATCAGCGCCGGCACCTCGATGAGCGGACCAACCACGCCCACAAAAGCTTCTCCAGAGTTCAGGCCGAAGACAGCAACGGCAACCGCAATCGCCAGTTCAAAGTTATTCCCCGCCGCCGTGAACGAAAGCGTAGCCGATTGCGCGTAATCTGCTCCGAGCCGCTTGCCCATCCAGAAGCTCACCAGAAACATGATGAGGAAGTAAATCACCAGCGGAACTGCGATGCGAATCACATCCAGCGGCAGGCGCACAATCAAGTCGCCTTTGAGCGAGAACATCACCAGGATCGTAAACAGCAGCGCGGCCAACGTCAGCGGACTGATCCTGGGAATGAAGCGCGTGCGATACCACTCCTCGCCTTTGACGCGAATGAGTATGAATCGTGTCGCGAACCCTGAGACGAACGGAATGCCAAGGTAAACAGCAACACTCTTCGCAATCTGGCCAATGCTGACCTGAACAATGCTTCCCTCAAGCCCAAACCATTTTGGAAGCACGGTGATGAAAGCCCACGCGTAAAAGCTATAGAAGAGCACCTGAAACACGCTGTTGATGGCCACCAGGCCGGCGACGTAATCCGTGTCGCCCTCAGCAAGCTCATTCCACACCAGGACCATCGCAATACATCGCGCAATGCCGATCAAAATAAGTCCGCGCATGTACGCCGGTTCGCTGCGAAGAAACACAATGGCCAGCAGGAACATGAGCGCCGGCCCGATCACCCAGTTCTGCACCAGAGATAGTCCGAGCACTCGCTTGTTGCGAAACACCTCGCCCAATTTCTCATAGCGCACCTTTGCCAGCGGCGGAAACATCATGATGATCAGCCCGATGGCGATCGGGATGTTCGTCGTTCCACTCTGAAAGCGATTCACGAATCCCGCGGAGCCAGGAACAAAGTGGCCGAGCGCCACACCAATCGCCATCGCAAGAAAGATCCACAGCGTGAGAAAGCGATCGAGGAATGACAACTTCTTTCGCTGCAGAGGAGCGCAAACCTGGCCCTGCGTATATTGAGTTTTCATTGCCGTCCGATCTCATCGATCTCTCGCTGAATCGAGAGTTGCTCCAGCGTCACAAACGGCAGCGAGAGAAACAGCCCAATCCGCCGATCGAGAATCGAATACGCATCCCGAAACGCGCGTTCAATTTCTTCCGGCGAACCTTTCACCGCCGCCGGGTCGGGGATTCCCCAATGAGCCGTCATCGGTTGCCCCGGCCAATAAGGACACACTTCGTTGGCCGCGTTATCGCAAACCGTAAAAACAAAATCCATCTGCGGAGCGCCGGGCACGGCAAACTCATCCCACGACTTGCTCCGCAACCCGGCCGTCGAAATCCCGGAAAGCTCAATCTGCCGCAGCGCCTCCGGTCGCACCTTTCCCGAGGGATGGCTACCCGCGCTGTATGCAGTGAAAGCGCCTTTTCCTTTATGGTTCAGGATGGCTTCCGCAAGAATCGACCGTGCCGAATTGCCGGTGCAAAGAAACAGTACGTTGTAATGAGTTGGCATGTCGGCTAGCTCCTTCCGCCGTTTGCCGCGCCATCGCAGCAATCCGTCCCGCAGCAGGCCGTCTTCGCCTTGGTGGCGCGAATGAATGCGCTATGGAATTTGTCATTCACCAGCGGCGCAATCGCGTCCACGTCCACTCCCGCCTCGGAAAGAAACTGCCGCGCGTCTTCCACGTTGTAGGTTCGCGTTGTCTCAAAGTCGACATCGGCAAATCCCGCGCTGACCAGCTTCGCACGATAGTCCTGCTCTTCCAATGCCCCCGCAATGCATCCCACCCAAAGCAGCATGCTCTGTCGCACAGCCTCGGGCACTTCGCCGCGAACCACAACATCGGAAACCGCAAAACGCCCGCCGGGCCGCAGCACACGAAACGCCTCCCGCAGCACGCGATCCTTGTCCGCCGATAGATTGATGACGCAATTCGAAATCACCACATCGACGGAATTGTCAGGCAGCGGAATGTTTTCGATCTCGCCTTTCAGAAACTCTACATTTTCGACACCCGCCTGCCGCTGATTCTCCCGTGCCAGCGCCAGCATGTCGTCCGTCATGTCCAGGCCGTATGCTTTGCCCGTCGGCCCCACGCGGCGCGCCGACAGCAGCACATCGATGCCGCCGCCCGATCCGAGATCGAGTACTGTCTCCCCTGCCTTCAACTCGATCAGCGCCGTCGGATTGCCGCAACCCAGCGAAGCCAGCACCGCTCCTTCCGGGATTAACCCCTTTTCATTCGCGCTATAGAGATTCGTTGTGATCGGATCGCAGCAGCGAAGCGCTGGGTCGCAACATGCAGCCACGCTTCCCGTTTCTGCAACCGCACGCGCGGCGCTTCCGTACTTCTGCTTCACTTGCTCTCTTACGTCGGTCGTACTGTCCATCGGGCATCTCCTCGTATACGTCAAAGCGAATGTATTCTCTTCTGGACACATCTGTCAAGCCGTATATAATTACGGCATGGCCCGTTCCGCCAAATCCGCCAGCCTGGCTCGCCTCTTCGCCGCCCTGTCCGATCCCACGCGCCTGCGCCTGCTCAACCTGATGGATGGCCGGGAAGTCTGCGTCTGTTATTTCGTTGAGATTCTCAAGCAGAGCCAGCCGAAGATCTCCAGGCATCTGGCCTATCTGCGCAACGCGGGATTAATCAGCGCACGCCGTGAAGGAAAATGGATGCACTACCGCATCGTGCGTCCCACCGATCCCGGAGCAGTCGCGATCCTCGACGCCACACTGGAGTCATTCAAGCAAGACCGCGAGATGCAATTAGATCGCACAAGACTCGCCAAGGCATGTTGCGAACCGCAGGTGTTCGTCACGTTGCAGGGAGCGCCAATTCCAGCCAGCTTTTGATTCGAATGCAGCCAAATGACCGCGAATCCCGCTCCCTGATAC
>JBAWCO010000093.1:0-1989 GCA_049590315.1 Occallatibacter sp.
CCCTTGTATCAAGCCTCAGATCTGAGAGCAGGCCAGTGGACTAAGCAGCAAGTTCGTTATGTTGGTCACAAGCTGATCGGAGCTGTAGCGGGGGCTGGTGGAGAGTTTCTTCCAATCCGGATCGCCGCGGAAGAGATCCCACTTGGCTTCCAGTTCGGCCGTGCCAGCAAAGCTCAGCATGTAGGTCAGGTTGGGCATGCGCGAACCGATGAGCGTATCGCCAAAGAAAACGGGATGGAAGCCATTCTTGAGGAAGATGTCGAATTCGCCGGAGTGGAACATCTCTACCTTGCGCACATGGTCACCGTTGCTGGGGCTTTCATAGGTGCGCAGTTGAAAGATGCGTTTTCCTTTGGTTGCTGAAGTGGCTGGCGGTGTCAGCTTGGGCCAGCCCGCAAAGGCTTCGTGCAGTGAGATCTCAACACGTTGAAACGAGGGCGCGGCGGCGGTTGCATTCCAGAACGCGTCCGCGGCCTTGAGAAATGCGGCGTCCTCTGCGAGATGCAAATCAATTTCAGCAAGGGCCCCAACGGAAGAACCTGGAATCAGCAGATAATACGCCGGCGTCTCTGGCCCGATGTCGAGTTGAAAGGCGCCGACCGGCCCCATCCCCATGCGGGTCAGCGCCGGGATGAACGCGTTGCCAAAATAGTTTTCGGTCAGAGTGGTCTGCGGCCCTCGTTGCAGCGTATAGCGGCGCAACTGGTAGAACTCGCGTCGAGACCCCTCCGGGAGAGGCGTTGCGGGCGATTGCGCCGCAAGGCTGCCTGCAAGGGGCAAAGTTGAGGTGGCAAGCGAGGCGGCGAGAAACTGGCGGCGATCCATGCATTCCTCCGGATAATGGATGATCTTACGCCAACAGCCGCTACCCAATCACGCCGGAGGCCGCCGTCCACGGCCTCTGCTGGCTCTCGCCCACGCCGCGGCAGGTGAGTTTGCCCAGCCATGTATTCAGCCCCTCGGCCAGGCCTGCGTCCTGGCGCAGAGCCTCGCGGACCCCGAAATTCGCCATGCGCAAAAGATACTGAAATGTCGAGTTGGTCAGTGCTAGCGTCGAAGTATGCGGCACCGCGCCGGGCATGTTGGTCACGCAATAATGCACCACGCCATCGACCAGATAGCTCGGGTTGGAGTGCGACGTGGGCCGCGCCGTCTCTACGCAGCCGCCCTGGTCGATGGCCACGTCCACAATCACCGCACCTTTCTTCATCTGGGCCACCATGGCGCGGGTCACCAGTCTTGGCGCGGTTGCGCCGGGAATCAGAACGGCCCCAATCACCAGGTCGGCCTCGCGAGTGGCCTGGGCCAGGTTGTAGCTATTCGAGGCCAGCGTCGAGAGCCGCCCGCCGAAGAGGTCGTCGAGTTCGCGCAGCCGGTTGAGATTCACGTCCACCAGTGTGACTTTTGCGCCAAAGCCCACAGCGATCTTAGCTGCATTGGCGCCCACGACTCCGCCGCCGACGATGGTCACATGTGCCGGAGGCACGCCCGGCACTCCGCCCAGCAGGATTCCGCGCCCGCCGCGTTCCTTTTCAAGATACGCAGCCCCTACCTGCACGCTCATCCGTCCAGCGACCTCGCTCATCGGCGTAAGCAGCGGCAGTGTTCCCTGCCGGTCGCGAACCGTCTCATAGGCAATGCCGATCACCTTCGATTCAAGCAGCTTTTCAGTCAGCGCCGGCACAGGATCAAGGTGCAGATATGTGAAGAGAACCAACCCCTCGCGAAAATACGCATACTCCTTCTCGATTGGCTCCTTGACCTTGACCACGGTCTCGGCCTTTCCCCAGACGTAACCTGCCTCGCCCACCATCTCTGCGCCGGCATTCTGGTACTCTTCGTCAGGGAAGCCGGATTGTGCACCCGCCTGCGTCTCGACCAGCACGGTGTGTCCTGCCTCAGTGAGCGCTTTCACACCCGCGGGGGTCACGCCCACACGAGCTTCATTGTCCTTGATCTCTCTCGGAACGCCGATAATCATTGCGCTTG
>JBAWCO010000094.1:0-13898 GCA_049590315.1 Occallatibacter sp.
GAAGTCGGAGCGAGCCTCCCGCGAGCGTCTGCCCCACCGCAGGTGGCGCCATGCCAGTTAAGAAACTCCCTGCCAATCCCAATCTCGACCACCTCAAACCAGGTGTCCGATCCCTCCAGTTTTCCCCCTTGCAAGAGTGTGTGGCAACGAAGTCGGAGCGAGCCTCCCGCGAGCGTCTGCCCCACCGCAGGTGGCGTCATGCCAGTTAAGAAGCTCCCTGCCAATCCGAACCTCGATCACCTCAAGCACCAAGCTAAAGACCTGATGCGGGACCATGCCGCGCGCATGCCCCACTCCGCGCAACTCCTCCGCGAGTTTCATCCCCGCTTCCTGCACTCCACAGACGCCGAAATCTTCGCCGCTCGTCTAGCGCTCAGCGACGCGCAACTCGCAATCGCCCGAGAAAGTGGCTTCCCCAGTTGGACCCGCCTCAAGCGCCACATTGAAAAACCCACGCTAACCGACCGCCTCGATCTGCCGCACCACGAACGCATCGAGGACCCCATCTTCCGCCGCGCCGTGAATCTCATCGATGCCGGGGACGAGCAGGGTTTGCGCGCCTGGCTCCAGCAGCATCCCCATCTGGTACATCAACACATCACCTTCGAAGGCTGGAACTACTTTCGCAATCCAACCTTGCTCGAGTTTGTAGCCGGCAATCCGGTGCGCCACCAGACCATGCCGCAGAACATCGTTCAAATCGCCAAGGCCATTCTCGACTGCGGTCCCGATCAATCCTCCACCAACCAGACGTTATGTCTCGTAGGCACCGGCAGCATTCCCCGCCAGTGCCAAAAGCAGATTCCACTGATCAACCTCCTATGCGACCATAACGCCGATCCAAACACAGCCTTGGAAGTAGTAGCTCTCTGCGGCGAATTCGAAGCGCTAGCAGCGCTAATAAATCGCGGCGGACAAATAACGTTGCCCATCGCGGCGGCTCTCAATCTCCCCAATGAAGCCCACCAACTGCTCGCCTCCGCCACCGATCACCATCGTCACCTCGCGCTCAATCTCGCCGCACAGTACGGTCGCACTGAGATCGTTCGCTTGCTTCTCGATGCAGGCGAAGACCCCGACCGCTACACTCCCGTCGGCGGACACTCGCACGGCACTCCGTTGCACCACGCCGCGGGCTATGGCCATCTCGATGTCGTTCGTCTTCTCATCGAGCACGGTGCCAGCTTGAATCAGAAAGACGTCCTCTGGCGCGCCACTCCCGTCGAGTGGGCCGAGCATGAAGGCCGCACCGAGACAGCGATATACCTTCGCGCACAGGAAACGAATCGGGACGCGAAGACATAATGCCAAGTCCTCAAAGCCGCACTTCCAAAACGCAAGTCTCTGTCAGCGGGCGGAGGTTTAATGTCTGAGATATGAGGCTCTCCGCCCGTCCCACGTCCTACAATAGTCAAGTGATCGCACCTGAAAAAGTTGATCTTGTAGGCGTTGGCCTCAACGCGACAGACACACTGATTCCCCTCCAGACCTACCCCGCCTGCGGTTCCAAAACCGAGTTCAGCCGCTCAACCATCATGCCCGGCGGACAGGTCGCCACCACAGTCGTTGCCTGCCAGACATGGGGACTCCGCACTCGCTATGTCGGTAAACTCGGCGATGACGATGCCGCCCGCCTCCATCAAGAAGCCTTCGCCCGTGCGGGCGTCGAGACTCAGATCACGACCGTTCTCGACGGCATAAGTCCGCAGTCTCTTATCCTCGTCGACGCCAGCGGCGAGCGCACCATCCTTTGCCGCCGCGACGAACGCCTGCTGCTTCAGCCCGAAGATCTCCATCGCGAATGGATCGTCAATGCCCGCGCCCTGCACGTGGATGGCTTCGAAACAGCCGCGGCCACCGTAGCTGCCCGATGGGCCCATGAGGCGGGCATCCCCGTAATCGCCGATCTCGACGAACCCTATCCCGGCGTCGAATCCCTTCTCGATAATATTGACTACCTCATCGTCAGCCGCGATTTCCCTACGCGTCTCATGCGCGAACCCAACCTTGAACGCGCCTTGCGCCGCATGAAAGACCGCTACGGATCGCGCCTCGCCGCTGCGACCCTCGGCCGCGACGGCGTACTCGCGTGGGACGGAACTCGCTTCCTGCACAATCCCGCCTTCTGCGTTCCCGTCGTCGATACCACCGGCGCAGGCGACATCTTCCACGCTGGCTTCATCTACGGGCTGCTGCAGGGCTGGTCTCTCGAACAGCAGCTCGACTTCGCCTGTGCCGCTGCCGCCATAAACTGCACGGCAACCGGCGCCCGCGGCGGCATTCTCTCTGTCAAGTCCATTGAAGAGCTGATCGCCACTTGCTCACGATACGAGAGCGCCTGCGAACTGCCCGGTCTCGACTGAGTTGTTCTCATTTCTCCGAGACATTGACCCGAGGTTTGCCCCGCATCCCGCCTCCACGTAAGTTAGTAACCAGCCGGTGAGTTAGTTTCAGGTTTGTTCGCTACTACGATCTAATCCCCATTGTTGATGGACCAGAGCGGAATTCTTCAATCAGTTGCACTCAAAATTCGTTCACAGTTCTTTGCCGTGCAGTAATAATTCCATAGTTACTTCCGGGGAATACGTGCCACCATTCGAGGGAGAGCATCATTCTATTCTGGTAGTTAGACTGAATAGTCAGTTCTAAAGAACGATGTATTCCGCGAAAGCCCGGCAAAATGACGACTTCGAGCTACTACGAGTTCCTTCAAATCAGTCCCAATGCGGAACCCGAGACAATTCACCGTGTCTTTAAGTTCTTGGCGGCCCGGCTGCACCCGGACAACCCTGAAACCGGTGACGCCGATCGGTTCTCCCAACTAAAGCAAGCTTACGACGTGCTTTCCTCTCCGGCACTCCGCGCCGAATATGACGCCAATTATAAGAAAGATGAAGACGAGACCGATCCCCTTTCCAATTCGGTCGATTTCATGGACAGCTTGGATGGCGAGTTGAACCGGCGGCTGGGATTGCTGGCGCTCCTCTATCAGCGTCGGCGCACCAACCCCGCTCTTCCTGAAGTTTCCCTGATGGAAGTTGAAATGCGCATGGGCTTTCCCCGAGACTATCTGGAATTCACAACCTGGTATCTCCTGAAGAAGGGCTACATTACTCGAGCGGATAACTCAGCTTTCACGCTCACAGCAGAGGGTGTGGACTTCGTTGAATCGCAACGTGCGTCGATCCCGGTCCTGAATAAACTGCTGACCAGCGGGACTACTCCTTCCGCTGCAGATAAACGCGGTGGTGGGAGCGTTCATGCTTCTGCTCCCGGCCATGCCGGTGTGATTGGAGAGAGGCGTAAAGCGGATCGGCGCAAACAGGATCACTCCAGTTCGCACAGCTAGGCTGATCTGCGTTTGGTTTCTCGACCCCCGGAAGGACCACGCCGCCAAGCGCGGTTGATGTCAATCCGAAATCAGACTCAAAGCAATGCTCCGCCGTCAACCGCGCTCGGTCCCTCACGCTTCGACCTGTTTCAACCACTCTGCGATCAAAGCAGCCACTTTCTCCGGCTGTTCATATGCCGCAAAGTGTCCCGCGTCTGGCAACAAATGGAATTCGCACCCACCCGGCGCAGCGTTATAAGCTTCCATTTCTGCAGGCAAAGTACTCGTATCCTCGCCTCCTGCAATCGCCAGCACCGGCACGCCAATTGTTCTTACCGTGGGCAATGAATCCGGCCTCACAGCCAGCCCCGTCTGCATCGCGATAACCGCTTCCGCCGGCAGCGTCATGCGCGCGCGCAACTCCGCCACAATCTCCGGCCTCCGCTTGCGCGCAGACTTCCCAATCAAGCTCTGCGCCGCGCCGTCAAAAAATGCCTGCGTCCCATTTGCCTTGAGTTGGGCGATACTCTCCACACGTTTCAGCAGGTTGGCCTCAGCATCCGCCTGCGGCTTGGAGCAGACAAACGCCAACGCCGTCATACGCTCGGGAGCCATGCGCCAAAGTTCCAGCAGCACGTAGCCGCCCACCGAGCAGCCGACAAAGACAGCCTGGGGCACTTCAAGGTGATCCAGCAGGGCAAGAAGATCCGCCGCGAGTCGCCTCATCGACAATACCGGCGCGTCTGGAACTCGCAGGAAGCCGCCCACTGGTAGCTCGCCTAACTGCGACTCGCCATGCCCGCGAAAGTCGGGCACGATGGCCCGCACACCGCGGAGATCTTCTACCATCGGGCGCCAAAACTCGCGATCCAGTGGCGTGGGGTGCAGGAAAACTATCGCCAGTCCCGCTCCCGAGTCCCGAAATCCCAGTCTCGCCCCGTCCGATTCGTAGGTCCCTTTCATATTCCAGGAGGATACGCCCCTGGCGCCGCGATCGGTTCTTCAGGGATGCCAATCCACCCCGCTACATACGCAACGGCCACCACCCCACCGCTGAAGAAGAATCCAAGAACACTGAAAAGGCGAACCAAAGCGACATCCCATCCATACGCCTGCGACATCCCAATGCAGACCCCCGCAATTCGGCGTCCGATAATAGGCCGAACCAGTTGCCTGCCCTGCGTGGGCTGTGCCATGGGAATAGTCGCGCCACAATTCGAGCAGAACCGCGCACTCCTGGGTAAACCAGTCCCGCATCGATTACAAAACATTCCCATAACCCAACCCTCCTTCGAAAGCCCCATTCAATCAGATCATACGAATCTAAAGCGGCGAGGGTTCCCCGCACATCAAAACGAGGCACGGCCGAGGTGCCTTCTTAGCTTCCTTTGTACGCCGTGCGCAAATACTTTCTTGCGGTATCGGCCCGCGAAGTGTTTGGCCCCGTGTCAATCGCCGATTGGTAGTCGCGGACCGCCGCTTCACGTTCGCCATTGAGGTCGCGGCACTCCCCCGCAGCCAGCAGCGAGCGAATCTTCAATTCGGGGCCAACGCCTTTAGCCGAGGCGGCCTGCTCATACGATTGCGCTGCCTCGCCATAGTGACGTTGTCCCCGCAGCGCGTCTCCGAGACCGAAGTAGGTAAGCTCCATGCGCGCGTTGTAATAGTAGCCAGGCCTTGCGCTCTCGGCCAGAATGTCGCGATACGCGGCTACCGCGGCCATGCCTTCACCCGCGTCCTTGCGCAGATTAGCTTCCTCCAGCCCGAACAGATAGTCGTGCGGATACTCCTTCTTCAGCGTTTGCACATCCAGGATCGCCTCCTTGTAGCGAGCCTCGCGCCGCAGGAAAAGCGCCATCGTAGTTCGTGCTTCCACGCTGGTAATTACGCCGCGATTGCCGGCATCTGTCAGCATTTCAAGTCCCTTTGACTTCGATCCCGTCATTCCTGCAAACCCGATCAATATCTTGAACGGAAACGGCAACGCACCCACCACATATTCGTAGACCCCCACTACCAGCTTGGCATCTACGTAGTCCGGATCGAGCTGCAGGACGCGCATGTCATCGTCCTTGGCTCCGAGCGCCAGCTTGAATCCAGCCATAAATCCTCTTTCAACCATGGCGATATAGGTACACTTGAGGGCTCTGGCCCAACCTCGGGCATAAAGCGCGTCGATGTCATTCTGGTTCTTGCTGAGCCGCCAATCCGCCTCGTGGATGGCCTCATCGGCCAGCCCGAGAATACGCTCCCGCATCTTCTGATCTTCCTGGACCGCATGCCGCCCGGTCAGGAAGCCGTCGTTGGCATAGAAAGTGGTGTCCAGCAAGTCCAGCCGGTAGAGTTCCTGGAAGAGCACAACGTCTAGAAGCATGGCCGTTCCTTGCGGATCGCCCGGATGCGCGGCGTGAAAACGCTCGAATCGGTCGACGGCCCCCGCATAGTCCAGGTTGTAGAAGTGATCGAAAGCCTCGCGCACCATAGGATCGCGGTTCAGCGGATTGGTATGCACCTCCGAGTCGGCCCAACCTTGGCAGGTTCCTCCCAGCAAGGTAAGTCCCAGCCCCCAAGCGCACATCCCACGTGTTGCTGTCCTCAACCTCAAGCCTCCCTCTCGTTTCTCAGCCCCCGGCCCCCTTGCCCGGCCCCTCCCGGAGCCGTCCAGCCAGCTTCCTCCGCTTCAGCGGTTGCGCGTTTTGCTTTCATTCGATCTCCCGCTAAGTCCAATTCCCAGGGCCAGATCAAACGTTTTAGCAAAATTATGAATTTCGAAAAGGAAAATCCAACCCGTTTGACGTTACTCACAATTAGAAGACGCTCGAAAGCTTTGCTTGCGGCGTTCCCTGGCCGCAGCTTGATGGAAATTTTTCCCATGAACCTTGGTTCTCTCGTTTAAAGGATTGGTGAAATGAACCGTAAAGAGATGCTGCGATTGTTGCTTAATCAGGCTCAGTTTAACGGATTCGAGTTCCGCCGTTGGTTCCAGTCCCACGTACAGCCGATCTGGCCAGGAGCCGAACAGGCTCTGACCCTTTTGGCCGTCGAAGGCCGGCACTACACTCTTCTCTTCTCCCATGAGTTTGCCTGTTGCTACTGGCGAACCGGCGCCCACATGAGCTTCATGGTACCCTCCGTCACCTACCCCAGAGTCACTTCACATGGCGAAGTGGTGCAGGTGACCCGCAAGCCATTCACCCGCCGGACCATCAAGCCCGACGTGTGGAAGTACCACCTGCGCCAGATGGCAATCGCGGACGACCCCATCGACTACCTCTGCCGCTTTCTGCCCGCGCACGACCAGGCAATGGTGCGCGAACTCCCGGTCACAGCCCAGATTGCGGCCCAGGCCTGAATCGCAGTTTTATCCAATCCGGACATGCTTTAGGATTGGACCATGCCCATCCCTGAGCATCTGAGTCCCACTTTCACCTCAGTCCAGCCGGTCACTCTCCACCGGCCTGAGCCACTCGAAGAGGCGCGCAAGCGCCTCATCGTGGCCCTTGATGTCCCGGACGCAGCTTCTGCCACAGCTCTAGTCGCCCAGCTTGAAGGCACCTGCCATTGGTTCAAGGTGGGTATGGAGCTCTTCACGGCCGCCGGACCCGCCGTCCTGGAACCGCTGCTCAAGCGGGGACACTCCATTTTTCTCGATCTGAAGTTCCACGACATTCCCAACACGGTTGCCGGAGCGGTGCGTTCCGCCGCAGCCCTCGGTGTCCACATGCTCAACGTCCACGCTTCCGGAGGCCCCGCCATGCTCGCCGCCGCCCACGCAGCCCTCGATGGGATCTCAAACCCGCCTGAACTGCTGGCCGTCACCATGCTCACCAGCATGGATCAGGCCCAGACCAGCGCCATCGGCCTCAATCGCACGCCCGCCGAGCAGGTAGAACTCCTCGCCCACATGAGCCTCGCCGCTGGAGTTCGCGGCTTCGTCTGCTCTCCGCAGGAAGTAGCAACATTGCGAGCCCTCACCGGCCCTGAAGGCACGCTGGTCATCCCGGGCATCCGCCCCGCAGGTTCTGCCACCCCCCTCCGAAATGACGACCAGAGCCGCATTGCCACCCCTGCAGCAGCCCTTCGCCAAGGCGCCAGTCACCTCGTCGTAGGCCGTCCCATCACCCAGGCCCCTGTTCCCGCCCAGGCCGCCGAAGCCATCCTCAAAGAAATGGAAGAAGCTCTTTTATCGCGGGACTTAATCCCCAACGCCTAAGTCGCCACGGGCGTCCGCTTCGGTTTGCAACCCTGACCGTCCTCCGTCTCTCGACTACCAATCTGGTACCCGCTAGCGCTATGCTAGATACCAGGTTCAAGATGAGCAGAAAAAGTTGGATGAAAATGAAGACCATATTCTTTCTGGTCGCCATTTTCTTCCTGTTCGACAATTTCGCGGCCCTCTCCCAACCTCCAATACAAGAGAACCTTACCCAGCCGGTCCTGCGGCCTAGAATCATCGTTTTTGTGCATGGCATTCACGGCAGCCGCGACTCCTGGCGCGCGTCCAACGGCGCTTATTGGCCAGATTTGATTCGAACGGACCCGCGCTTCGCCTATTCCGACGTTGAAGTTGCGGAATATCCCACGCCATCGTCGAATGGCAAGATGTCCAGTGTCCAGTTGGCCGATCTGCTTTGGGCTCGCCTCAAGCAGGACCACGTCTGGGAGCACCATGAGGTCGTTTTCATTGCGCACAGCCTCGGCGGCATCCTCGTCGAGGAGATGCTGTTAAGGCATCCCGCAGACGCATCGAAAATCAAGTTCATCGTGTCGTACGGAACCCCGCATGAGGGCTCAACCGTTGCCCGTATCGCTTCTCTCTACGACAAAGATCCACTGCTTAACGATCTAAGCGATGCAGGTAACAACGCCTTCCTGACCCAACTGGAAATGAATTGGCGAGGGAACGATTCCGTCAACAGCATTCACCGGTTCTGCGCTTATGAAACCGAGGACACCGCGCCGGAAGATGGAGTTGGCCACTATCTCCGGGCCCATGCCCGCGTGGTCAGCTACTTCAGTGCGACCTATGGATGCGATGTGACCACACCTCCGCAGGAGATCCACGCTAATCACGTGGACATGATCCGGCCTCCTGACCGGAAGTCGAGTGCGTATGATTTCTTCTACCGCGTGTATCGCAACAACCCAATCCTCGATGAGCAGGTAGTCACACGGGACAATGTAATTGCGGGCCTGGAGGCAGGTTGTGATCGATCCAACACCAATCTAGACCTGCAAGTCCCCATCGCCCTTGATAGCTCAATGCGCGAAAAAGTCGTTGCGGCCACCGCTTCGTTCATCGATGCCAAAGACCTCCACGACGTGAATCCCGACCCGCCCGTCGTCACCAGGATTGATCCGGACGGCGTAGCCCATGTGGTGTACGGATTCCGCGGACCAGGCAAGAAACTCCTCGTGTGCATTGGCAGCGCTCACGCATCGTTGAAGGTCGAGTTTTCCATCGACCGGCAGGTACCGATCCGCGAACCGTAGAATTGAACCCGGAGCCACAGCGAAGCAGTTCGCGACACTTCGGTTGGCTGGTGTCCCGCCTTTGACTTCCCCGGAGTGCGCACATGAATCATTCGAGGCCGACTCGCCCGTTCATCCCGATTCTCCTGTCCGCATCGTTCGCATGGGCCGCGTCTCAATCCCCTTCCGCCATAGAGCAACTCCAAAACCTGCAGACAAAGTTGCGAGCCTCCCACCAAGCCGGAGATTGGAACGCGAACCTCATCGCCGCAAATCAACAAAAAGACTTGCTGAATGATGCACCGAACTCACTCATTGAAGTAGCACGCGCACAAGTTCATCTCGGCGATCTCGATAGCGCCCTGCACAGCCTCAAACAATTCGCCGCCATGGGCCAGGCAACCAACCTCCTCGCAACTTTACCGGACTTCAAGCCAATCCTTGCGAATCCCCAGGCCGCATCCCTGTTAGCCGGAATGGAAGCAAACCGGAAACCCATCTCACACGCGTCAACCGCCTTCGAAATCGAGGACTCAGGCCTGCTGCCCGAGGATGTGGACTTCGATCCCGCTAGCCATCGGTTCTTCGTTACCAGCGTTCTCAAAAGGAAAATCGTCGCATTCGAAATGGGCGGATCAAGCTCTGATTTCGCGGCTGCCCCCGACAAGTGGCCCATGATGGCCATCAAGGTCGATGCCCAACGCCGGCTTCTGTGGGCAACTGAGGTCGCGTTGCAGGGTTTTGATTCCGTTTCCAAGCTGGACTGGGGCAAGTCGGCGCTCCTCTGCTACGACCTTACCGCCGGCAAATTGATCCATCGAATCGAAGGGCCGCTTGGCAGCGCCCTTGGCGACATGGCGCTCATGCCCAACGGCGATGTTCTGGTTAGCGACGGAGATGGTGGCGGCGTTTACCATTTGCCGGCGCAAGGCACCGCACTCATCCGCGTCGATAATGGCGATTTCATTTCGCCCCAGACCCCCGTCATGCATCCGGACGGAAAGCATGTCTTTGTTCCGGATTATTTGCGCGGGATCGGCGTTTTGGACCTTGCAAACAGGCAAGTCCGCTGGCTCACGATGGATGGCCGTTTCGCCTTGAATAGCATTGACGGTCTGTATTTCGATCATGGCAAATTGATCGCGGTCCAGAACGGTACATCTCCGGAGCGAGTTGTAGTGTTCACTCTCGACCAAAATCTCTCCAGAATTAAATCTGAAACGATCCTTGAGCAATCAACCACCACGCTGGGCGATCCCACGCACGGCGTTGTTATCGGTGGCGCCTTCTACTACATCGCCAACTCCGGATGGGACTCTCTCGACGAACGCGGCAACCTGAAGCCGGGCTCGAAACTATCAGCGCCGAGGATCATGCGAGCAAAGCTTGGCCTATAGCAAAACCAGAGATGCCGTATCTCGAATCCATTGCATTCAGGTCAACGCGATCATCAGGAAACGGCGACACAGAACAAACTGACCGGGACACATCTTCTATGGTTTTGCCGTAAAGTGAGGACTCCGTCGGCTGGCGGGTGGCATCGGTCCCTCAACCTTCTCGAACCTCGACCAGGGAAGGAATTCACTTGTTTCCCAACCCATTCCAGATTGAAGTACACCCCGATTTCAGGGCCAGATTATTCTGGCTGAGGGGGCCGGGGTATACAGAAAAGAACATCGAAATAATTCATGCAATATCAGCGGCTTACATCCATAATTGCCATAAAATCAGCGCATTTTGCAAAGTGCGGTTTAATTGTTTACAACCCTTTCGCTGAATTCGGCACTTTTCCAGGTGCCAATTCGCGAATGCAGCAGGCCCACAAAGTTAAGTCCTCAAAGAAATCCAACCGCACGCACGAACATTTGCGCATTTTCGCACCCTCGTAAGCGACCGTTTCTATGTAGAATCCGCACCTCCCAGGGGACCCTTTCTGTCTCACTCGTGAGCATAAGAAAAGCCCGGCACGCGCCGGGCTTTTCTTTACCGAATCTCATTCTGAACTTAGAGTTTTTCGTAGAAGTCGCACGCGGAACACGAGATGTAGACTCCGCCGGGAATCCCGCGCTCGCGGTCCTTCACGCGCTTGACGATGCGCGTCGGTTTGCTGCACTTGGGACAGTCCGTCGACTTCGTCGTGTCCATTTCCTTCTTGCGGTCACCTGTTTTCGCTACTTTAGCCATCGGTCGGGTGTTTCTCCTTCTGGGATTGTCTCTGCACACATCCACCGCGGCGGACGGCTTCAACATCGCGGCCATGGGCCAACCTCGAATCGCAAAATTGCCTTGTGATTGGGGCAACAGATTTGCCTGGAGGGAGCCTGACTCGCTTCTTCCAGTTTACATCAAGGCAACACGCGTAGCTTTTCGTTGGGCTGGCTTGCATCAGGTACGGGCGTCTGCGGCTTAGGCGTGCCTGCCTGCGACGCGTCGCCTGCCGGAGATTGTGTGCCAGCCGGGGCCGCCGGCGTGTCCGGTTGCGCCGACGTCTGTTCGTCCGGCTTCGGCTTCGGGAACTGTACCGGCCTCATCACTCCGCCTTGATTCGAGATGTCGGGCAGTGTCTCGCCCGGCTTGCGAATGCTCGGCGGCGCAGCAGGCGCTTCCTTAGTCGGATCGCGTTCCGCATCGCCCAGCTTAATGGTGCGCGTATTCGGCACACTGGCTTCAAGCGGAGTGCCATCGGTGCGCATCAGCCCTTCCACCTCGTCCTTGGTGAAGATCAACGGCGCCTCTCCCATCTTGGCGACTTCCACGCGAATCACCCGGTTGCCGTTGATGCGGACAAAGTCCACTTCCTTGGGCGGCTTGCCGTAGATCCACTCCTCGAAGGGCATCTGGCCGTCCATCTCGCGTGATTTGTTGTCTGGAGCACCCTTGGCAAACAGCACCATATCCGTGCTCATCCCCACCAGGACATGGTGATTGAGAATGGCGTCTTTGAGCTTGGTCGGCAGCGTGTCAGTAAATGCCTGGATAGGAGTCTTGACATCGAAGGAGATCATAGGAGCCAGCAACGACTTCACTTCGGCACCCGTCAACTCGGGGATGTGACCTTCGAAGGCCAACGATAACCGCGCGCCGGTTGGATCCTGGCCATCCCCCTGCTGCACCACCGGGCTCAGATTGGGTCCCGCGCCAATCTCTACATGCCGAAGAAAGCGGTGCTTCGGGTCAGGGCCGCCGTTTATGTCGAAGATGATTCTGGAGTGCTCAATCTTGACGTCGGTCAGCACCACACGGTCTCCGGGCTTGGCTGACATCCCTTCGCTGGTAACCATGTTCAGATAGCTTTCGCCCGCCGGCTCCAGCTTGCCATTGGCAACCAGCGTCAGGCCCTTATGCCCGCGCGGAAACGGACGCATCGCGAACCCCTGCTCCGAATCAAGAACGCGGATCAGCTCCAGCCGGGTCTTGGCATCGAGTTCGGACTTCGTCAGAGGAACATTTGTCGGGGTGATTTGCTGATAACGGCGATCGACGGTGGCCGCCGTGCTGGTAGTCCCGTTGGTTACCCGGCCAGTCTTAGTATCGACGGTAATAACCTGGGCCGAGGCAGAAACGGCGAGAAGAGCGGCAGCGAAAGCGCAACTTATCGCGATCAGCCCGAGTCCGTTTTTGCGCGAGAGCTTTGCGGCGGGTGCTGGGGTTAACCACGAGCCCTGTAAAAGGGAAAACCAGTTCATGGGGAGCCTCCCATGCATGCTTACCGCATTGAGGAAACGATAGCCCGGATGACGCCGAAATGGCAAATCCCACTAGCAGTCCACTTATTCAGCTAGATGGGCAGGCGTCTGAGAATCATTCATGGAGATTCGTCTGAATCGGAGGAGCTACGACGGAGTCGTCCCCGGATCGAGGAAGGGACGGAGGCGCGGCAACGGGAAGAATCTGGATCAGTGCAGGAGGGGCCGGTTCCGTTGGGCCCATGGCTGCTTCGTGCTGACGACGGGCTGCCGCGTCCAGATCGACAGGGATGCCGCCAGAGACGATCACCGGTGTGTTGTGAATAAAGTCCAGATCGCGTGTGAGCCGGAAGACAAGCGGGAGCGCCAGAAGCAGAATGATGAAGGCGAACCAGCTGCCATCCAGTCCATAACCGCCGCCTGTAAGCCAGAATGGTCCCATAGGATCGCCCTGCACAACGGAAGAATGACTGCTCACACCGCCCACTGTCAGCCCGAACAGCAAGGCCCGGCTGGCTTTCCACGCGAAGTTGATGCCCCAACCGAGCCAGAGAGCCCTGGTACGCAGGTAAGCGGCCGAAAGCAAACAGGTGAATGCCACGGAGACAGCGATGGCGGCGTGAGGGGTCCCGCGAGGAATCGATTGGACGATTGAGTATATTGCGGCAAACCCCGCAACCGCGCCGATTGGCCCAACTGCACGAGAAAAGCGCTGAAAGCCGTATCCGCGAAAGGCAATCTCCTCGGCCAGCGCCGCGAGCGCAAAGAATGCCGCGTCTGCCAGGAGCCAGGCCCAGGCGGTTGAGCGAAGATCGAGCGCTACAGCGATACCGCCAATGATCGTGAGAGGAAGAACACATGCCAACGCGAGAGTCCAACCGGTAGCCATCCCGACACCGGCCTCGTGCGGCCATCCCTTGCGTCGCGGCAGCCCCTGCGCGCCGACTGGATTCACTTGGCGATCAAGCCAGAACCCCATGCCCGCATAACCAAAAAGGAGGAGAAAAACGAGCATCGCCTGCTCGACCAGAGGAGCCCATTGCTCGCTCGCGTACCCCTGCGCTCCATGGCGCGCCAGGGACCGGGCCACGAAATAGTAGAGGATCGCAGCAACAAACTGGATGTAGGCGCGAAATCGCCCGCCCGCGGGACGCACAGAATTCATGCGGATTCTCCAGGCCGGGCCGGAGCGGCGAAAGGTAGCGTAGATGGTTCGCGGTATTTCATGCAGAGGATCAACGTACCAGACCGTTTCTTCAGCCGAGGTGACGAGGCAGTTAGACTTCCGTATAGAACTGAGCGATGTTGCGGAATTTTTCCTGCCTCGCGGCAACCAGTTGATCGATCGGCACCGCCCGCAGCTCGGCCAGGTGCGTCTTCAGTTTCACGCCCAGGAACCCTGCGCCCGC
>JBAWCO010000095.1:0-9277 GCA_049590315.1 Occallatibacter sp.
ATGGCTCCTACTTGGCGGAGTTTCTGCTGAACAAAGGTTACGTGGTGCATGGGATCAAGCGGAGGTCGAGCAGTTTCAATACTTCTCGGATCGACAGCGTCCTTCCCGATTGGCATGAGCGCGAAGCGCGGCTGCTCCTGCACTTTGCGGATCTCTCCGACGCAACAAGTCTGGTCAGGTTGCTGTATCGCCTTCAGCCGGATGAAATCTATCATCTCGGGGCTCAGAGCCATGTTTTGGTGAGCTTCGAGATCCCCGAGTATACAGGCGATGTTACGGCGCTCGGCACCGTCCGCTTGCTCGATGCTATTCGAGAATCAGGAATCAAGGCCAAGTTCTATCAAGCCTCCAGCAGTGAGATGTTTGGCAAGGTGGCAGAAACTCCCCAGCGCGAAACGACGCCGTTTCGGCCTTGCAGTCCCTACGGCTGTGCCAAGCTCTATGCGTATTGGACGACTGCGAATTACCGGGACGGTTACGGTATGTTCGCGTGTAACGGCATTCTCTTCAATCATGAATCCCCACGGCGAGGCGAGACCTTTGTCAGCCGCAAGATCACCCGCGCGGTGGCGAGAATTAAGGCGGGCCTGCAGCAGCGTCTCTATCTTGGAAATCTCGATGCCAGGCGCGACTGGGGCTATGCCCCCGAATACGTGGAAGCCATGTGGAGCATGCTGCAACTCGACGAACCGGACGATTTTGTTGTTGCGACTGGTGAGACTCACTCGGTGCGCGAGTTTGTTCAGTTGGCGTTTGACCATGCGGGTCTTGATTGGGAAAAGTATGTCGAAATCGACCAGAAATATTTTCGTCCCAACGAAGTTGACCTTCTCCTAGGCGATGCCAGCAAGGCGGAGCGGGCATTCGGCTGGCGACCCAAGGTCAAACTGGAAGGTTTAGTCAAATTGATGGTCGATGCCGACACAAGTCTCCTAGCTGACCAGTTGGAGGGACGCTTAGTCCGCTAGACGTCATCCGCGGAATGAGGTGGCGTTTCCCGATTCTCGTCTCGCTGTATAGGGGACGGATCAAGGCAATCTGCTCCAGTCTATGAAATTTCCTTGGAACTCACATTCGGGATTCAAGCTCGATCTGGCAGCGAGTTTAACCGGATCGGCCTGGTCGATGCTGGTACAGCTGGCCTGCGTTCCACTCTACATCCGGTTTCTCGGCGTTGAAGCTTACGGACTCATTGGCTTCTATCTCATGCTCCAGGCCATGCTCCAGGTGCTTGACATGGGCTTGAGCCCAACGATGAACAGGGAGATGGCCCGCTACTCGGTTCAACCGGAAAAGGCAAATGAGGCGCGCGACCTTGTGCGCACCCTGGAGCTTGGTTACTGGCTCATCGGATTGATGATCGGATTGGTCCTCGTGACTGTGTCTCCATGGCTTGCGGCTCATTGGATCAAAGCCAGCGCGATCCCGCTTTCCAGTGTCAGACATGCATTGATGTTGATGGCCATTTTGGCCGCTCTCCAATGGCCCGTCAGTTTTTATCAGGGCGGGTTACTGGGACTGCGCAAACTAGTCCTCTTTAATGTCTTCAGATCCATTGCAACGACTGTGAGCAATGGAGGTGCTGTTCTGATATTATGGTTGGTATCGCCAACCATTCAGGCATTTTTCGTGTGGCTGGTTGTCACGAATGCCGTCATCGTAGTTTGTTGGACGTTGTTTCTGTGGAAGAGCCTGCCCGCTGCATCTCGACCACCTGAATTCAGGCTTGCCTTGCTACGAAGCATCTTTCGTTTTGCTGCAGGCATGAGCGGCATGACTGCAGCAGCCTTGATTCTCACGCAATCCGACAAGGTAATTCTTAGCAGCGTGCTGAGCCTCAAGGTGTTTGGCTTTTATACGCTAGGCGGCATGTTCGGCACCGGGCTCTCAATGATTATTACGTCAGTCTTTAACACTGCCTATCCGCGATTTTCAGCACTCGTGGCCCAAGGGGATGAACAGGCGCTCATTAAGCTCTATCATAGGTCAACCCAAATGATGGCCGTCCTCATTTTGCCATTAGCGGCCGTGTTGGCGCTTTTTTCCACCGACATTCTGCAGCTGTGGACCAGGAACTCGGAGGTTGCGCAGGGTGCCGGTCCAATCGCTACTCTCTTGGTGGTCGGTTCCGCGCTCAACGGATTAATGTTTTTGCCCTACGCGCTTCAACTGGCATACGGCTGGACAAGTATAGGCCTAAGAATCACAATTGGTTTAACTATCATCTTTGTTCCCGCGATCTGGATTATGGCGAGAAACTACGGCGTCTTGGGCGCTGCGTCGATGTGGCCGGCTTTTAACTGCGTGTACATGGCAATCGGCGTCCCTCTGACCCATCGCCGCCTGCTGAAGGGGCAGGCGTTGCGATGGTTAGGTGACGTTGGCTTGCCTTTCGTTGCCGCCTTGTTTGTAGCGCTTATTGGCAGGCGACTGGCAGTCGCCTCGATGTCGCAGCCAGTGCAGATTGGCGTAATATTCGGATTATTCGTCTGTGCGGCGGGCGCCGCAGTATTGGTTTCATCCTCGATCAGGTCATGGCTGATTAGCCAGCTACTGAGAGTAGCCCTGCATGCCAAACGAATTGGAGCAACGAAGACATGTTTGTGAGTTATGCGCAAAACTTCGAAGACGTGATGCTTAATCGCGTGTTCGGCTCGGCCATTGACGGTTTCTATATTGATATTGGCGCATGGCACCCCGAAATCCATTCGGTTACCAAGCACTTTTACGAGATAGGTTGGTCTGGCGTCAACATCGAACCTTCCAAATTGTATTTCGAGGTGCTGAAGAAGCGAAGAAAGCGGGATACCAATCTCAACGTTGCGGTCGGAAGTTACGTTGGCGATCAGGAGTTTATCGAGGTCGAGGGCAGCGGATTGTCTTCATTGCGACAAGATGCTGCCACGAGTGCCAATCTGCACAGTCTTGCCTCGCGCCGCTATAAAGTTCCCGTTGTTACGCTGCAGTCAATTTGTGACCAGTACTGTCCTGCGAAGCCGCTCTCATTCATAAAAATTGACGTTGAAGGTTCTGAAGCGGACGTTATTGCGAGTCTTGATTGGCGAACCTATCGCCCGATCCTAGTTGTGGTCGAGGCGGTCCACCCCGATACCGGGCTGCCCGCTTGGGACTCATGGGAGCCCCTTTTGCTTGAGGCTGGATACCTCTTCGTTTGGTATGATGGACTCAACAGATACTATTTGAGGAACGAAAGCGCGGAGTTGAAGAAGCACTTTCTGGTCCCACCCGGGCTGGTAGATGGCTTTGTGATCAATTCGGATCACCCCCTTTGCATGCGGCTACGGACGAGGGTCCGATTAGCCTCTCGCGAGATTCTTCCATCAGCGGTCTACGGCTTCCTATCGAAAGTCTATGAATCTGTGAAAGGCTAGCGCTTCTTGGTTTTTGATCAGATGGTGCGATTGTCGATCTGCATCCCGGTCTACAACTTCGGTGGCTTCATTAAGCAGACGCTTGATTCGATCTCAGCGCAACGCCTGTCAATGACTGACGACGTCGAAGTGCTGGTTGTGGATGGGGCGTCAACCGACAACACAGCCGCGATTGTCAGCGGTTGCGCTGCCGAATGGCCGCGATTGAGATACGTGCGATTGCCAAAGAAGGGCGGGATTGATGCTGATCTCGCAGAAAGCATTCGTCTCGCCCGAGGCGAGTACTGCTGGTTGTTCAGTGGCGACGACATAATGCGCAGCGGAGCCTTAGAGCGGGCTATGCAGTGGCTGGAGCAAAGCCACGACGTTTATGTATCCAAACACGGCAATTGCGACGTGAATTTGAACGCTATGGGGGACCACGCTGTGTTTCGCAGTGATGCTGTGCGGATTGCTGAATTGAGCGATCCTCTTCAGCGCCGGAGGTATCTCTCGGAAGCTATGACCTCCGAGGCAGTGTTTAGCTTCATGAGCGGCCTCATTGTGCGCCGCAGTATGTGGTTTTCCGTACCTGATGCGCAAGAGTTTATAGGTAGTTGTTGGGGGCATGTAGCTCGCCTGCTCACGGCGGCTCAAACTCAGTTGCGCGTCTGCTACGTAGGCGAAGTATGGCTCGACAGACGGGGTGGGAACGACTCCTTCCTCGATCGTGGATTCGTCAATCGTCTGCGAATCGCAGTCGATGGTTACCAACGAATAGCAGATCACTACTTCGGGCGCACTTCGCCAGAGGCCTTGCAAATTAGACGGTTGGTGCGCAATGACCTGGGACTCAGGCTGTGGCTCCGCGTCAAGCACTTTACTAGCCAATCACCGGAGACCGAGAATCGACAGGAGTTGGATCGGCTTATGGAAAGGTGTTACAGTGATTCGAATTTAGGTTGTTGGGTCGCGCGCGTGACTTACAAGTTTATGCCGACAGAATTGTATGGTTTGCTGCTATCGTTTCGTCGTCAAGTATTTGAAGCGTTGAAGATTCGGCATCGCAGAGCCAAGCAGGCCTACAAATGAGGTTTTTGTGAGTCTCGAAGAGATGAATCCAATCAAGATTTCGATCTGCATTTCAACCCGGAATCGGGGCACCTTCATTGGCGAGACTTTGGAAAGCATCGTCTTGCAGGCGAACGATGAGGTTGAGATCGTCGTCCTGGATGGTGCTTCGACCGACAATACCCAGGAGATCGTCGTAGGATACCGGGAACGACTTCCCGGTCTTCGCTATTTTCGCCGGGAAACCAATATGGGTATCGACCGCGACTTCGCCAATGCCGTCGACTTGGCCCGCGGCGACTATTGCTGGCTCTTCACCGATGACGATCTTCTCAAGCCGGGAGCCCTGCGGACAGTTCTTGACGCTCTCAAGAATGATTATTCGCTGATAATTGCAAACGGCGAAGTACGGAACGCGGACTTGTCAAAACTGCTCGAAGCTAGAAGGGTTCCGATCCAGGCAAACAGAATTTACAAGTCAGACGAGAGTCACTTGCTCCTGGCCGATACGGGAGCCTATCTCAGTTTCATCGGCGGTATCATCATCCAGCGGCAGTTGTGGCACAGCCGGGACAAGGCAAGTTATTTCGGCACCTATTTCGTTCATGTTGGAGTAGTCTTCCAACAGCCGCTCCCGGGTGATGCTCTGGTCATCGCGGAGCCGTTAGTTACCATTCGCTATGGAAACGCGTCATGGCTGGCCAAGTACTTTGAGATCTGGATGTTCAAGTGGCCCGGCCTGATCTGGTCGTTCCCCCATCTGCCCGATTCAGCCAAAGGACGTGTATGTAACAGGGAGCCATGGCGAAGCCTCAAGACTCTTCTGCACTACAGGGCCAACAAGACCTACACGGAGCGAGAATACATAGAATGGCTGAAGCCGCGCTTAACATCTTTCTGGGCTCGAGCGCTTAGCCAAGCCTGCGCTTATTTTCCCGGGCGCATCGCCAACCTGCTGGCTTTCGTTTATTATTCATTCTTCCGTCGCCCATCTTCGCGTCTCCTCATTCTGTTAGATTTGGCGAACAGTCCGTTCTATTTTTGGAAGTTGCCGATAAGATCTGTTTCGCCGTTCAAGGAGAAGCCTGTCTTGAAATCGAACGGAGCGCGCCTTGCGTCAAGTACGAGTACCGTCGACAGGAAGGAAGAATCTGTAGACATATGATGCGCAGAGCGCTAATTACAGGTGTGAACGGCCAAGATGGTTCCTACCTTGCAGAGTTGTTGTTGCACCAAGATTATCGTGTCACGGGAACGGTGCGTAGGCGTCTGTCTGCGAGCGATGGCGCTCGCGTTCACCGAATTCCCAAAGACGTCGACATTGTCGAAAGCGATCTGTTTGGAGACTCGTCCATTGAGAGTCTGCTCCGCCAATTTCGTCCGAACGAGGTCTACAACCTCGCGGCACGCGCCTCCAGCAAAGAATTGTGGGCCGAACCCGTTTCTACCGGAGAACTGAACGCGTTAATGGTGGTACAACTGCTCGACGCCATTCATCGAGTTGACCCCGGAATACGCTTCGTTCAAGCCTCCAGCAGCGAGGTCTTTGGCCGGGCCGCAGAAGTGCCGCAGACAGAATCGACTCCATTTCAGCCTCGCAATCCGTACGGTGTGGCCAAGGCTTTCGGCCACTGGATCAGCGCCGTTTACCGTAAGGAACGAGGGCTGTTTGCATGTTCCTGCATTCTGTACAACCATGAGAGCCCTCGACGTGGTATGGACTTCGTTACACGCAAGATATCTCACGGAGTGGCGATGATTAAGCTGGGGATGGCCGACAGGCTCATCCTTGGAGATCTTGACGCTCGGCGCGATTGGGGCTTCGCAGGGGACTATGTGCAAGCGATGTGGCTGGCGCTCCAGCACACCGCGCCCGACGATTATATCGTCGCCACCGGCGAGACACACTCGGTGCGAGAGTTCTGTAACGTGGCCTTCGCGCATGTCGGTCTAAGATATGAGGATCATGTCACGCAGAATCTTGAAAACTTCCGCCCGCCGGAGACCTCCGTTCTCGTAGGCAACCCGGCGAAGGCGAAGCTTATTCTGGGGTGGCGCCCGACCGTTACCTTCGAAGAGCTCGTCAGAATGATGGTGGATGCGGATTTGCGATTACTCGAATCGCAGCGAGCGGGGGACACGCCGTCTCCCGAAATGGTGTGCTAAACATGAATGGACAACGTCAGCAAGAAAACGACAATGCCCCGATCCTCAAGGAGAGAGAAATAAATGAAGACCTGGACTAATTGCCGAGTCTGTAAGGGCTCAGTGGAACCGATCCTTTCATTGGGGGATCAACACGTTTCTGATTTTCTGAAGCCCGAGCAGGCCGACGGGCCAAAGGTACCTTTGGAGCTGGTCCTCTGTCAGCAATGCCGACTGTTACAGTTGCGGCACACCGTTCCAGCCGAAATGATGTATCAGAACTACTGGTATCGGTCGGGAACCAACCAGACCATGCGCGACGCTTTGGCGGACATCTCCAACTCCGCTTCGAAGGTGGTCCACCTCCAGGCGGGAGATGCTGTCCTTGACATCGGATGCAACGACGGCACATTGCTGAGTTCCTACGCCGTCCCTGGAATTCACAAGGTTGGCTTTGATCCAGCTCAGAATCTCGCCGTCTATTCGCGCAAAGTCGCGGACAAAGTCCTGGTCGGTCTTTTTGATGCCGACTATTTTCTGGCTGACCCCGAGCTGAAGGACGTTCGCCCAAAGATCGTCACGTCGATTGCGATGTTCTACGATCTGGAAGATCCGGGGAAATTCGTATCGGACATTCAACGAATCATGCATCCGAATGGCGTGTGGATCCTGCAAATGAGCTACCTCCCGCTCATGCTCACGCAGAATGATTTCGGAAACATCTGTCACGAGCATCTGGAGTATTACTCGCTGCAGTCGCTTGAATACCTGCTCCACCTCTATGGATTCTCGATTTTGGATGTGCAGTTGAATGATGTCAACGGCGGCAGCCTTCGCGCCTATATGTGCAACAGCGCGGCAGACCGGAGCACTTTTGGAGGCGAAGCGTATCGGGCGGCGGCGGCAGCCCGTGTATCGAACCTGCGTGACAGCGAGAAAGATCTTCGCTTGGACGAAACGACCCCTTATCGAGAGTTTGCCGAGCGCGTTCAGGGAATCAAGCAGCAGGTTTGCGATTTCATTCGGGAGCAGGTCGAACACCACAAGAAGATTTTCGTGTATGGTGCGTCGACTAAGGGGAACACAATGCTTCAATACTTCGGCCTGGACCATTCGATGATTACCGCCGCATCCGAGCGAAACCCGGACAAATGGGGCATGGAGACCGTGGGTACTCGCATTCCCATCGTTTCCGAGGCCGAAGCTCGAGCTGCAAAGCCTGACTATTTCCTGGTATTACCGTGGCACTTCATCGAAGAATTCAAGGCGCGGGAACACGATTACTTGTCCACAACGGGCAAATTCATCGTGCCACTTCCGCATTTTGAGTTGGTGTGATTCTGCCTGTCGCTTTCCGGCTCGCCTCATCATGTCAGAGTCAAAGCTCGCCGCAATGGACGAAAGTAAGGAGATGGTCGATGGCCATTAATTGGCCACTTGTTTTGGTCGGACACTTGAGACTTAGAGTAGGCGTGTGAAAGCCGTGGCGACCAGGTTCCATGACCGCATCTTTGCTGCAGTGCAGGAGAATTGCGCTGAAGTCTGCTTTGCACCGTCGTTCGCAACTTCACCCTGCTGGGCAAGATCGCGGGCTGGCACAATCAGTACCTACGCGTCCTCACCCATGTCTTTCAGGCGCGGCCGGGATTCCGTTCCACTGCACCTCATGCCCTCTCATCAACAGCGCTGAGCCGCTTGTTCCAGCCACAGATACTCGATGCTGAGGGGAATTCCGAACATCGCCCAATGCGATAATCTTGACTCCAGATATCTTGGGTACAAATCAGCCGCTCTTGCGACTTGGAAAAAGGAGAAGAAGAATGCTAAGTTTCCGCGCTGTGGTCCAAGCAGTCATCAGCCCCGTATCTATCCTCGTCATACTCAATTCCAGACGTATTCATCCTGCCTACAAGATGACTTGGCGGAAGAAATTGATACTCGGCTGGAGGTTGATTTGGAATAAGCGGAGAATCCCAACCGCAACGGACGCAAAGGTTCATTTGGCGATGGCTCTCAAGCTGCTTGAAATGCCGCCGACCCAGCCGGGTGTCGTTGTAGAGTGTGGAACGTTCAAAGGTGGTACTGCTGCCAATCTGTCGGTCATTTGCAGCCTTGTGGGACGGGAACTGTTCGTGTTTGACTCCTTTGAGGGGCTGCCGCAAGGGGCGCCATCGGACCGCGAATCCCAACACTACAATAAGGGCGACTGGGCCGGCACTTTTGACGAAGTCGTGAATAACATCAAGAAATTTGGAGAAATAAGTCGCTGCACGCTGGTGCGGGGGTGGTTTGACAAGACCTTACCTTCCTTTGATCGCGAAATAGCTTTAGCTTACGTGGATGTGGATCTGGAAGCTAGCCTAGATACATGCATTAAGAATATATGGCCGCGTCTTTCCGAGAGCGGATTCATATTTATTGATGAGTGTATCTCAACGGACTATTGCTCACTATTTTATTCCGAGCGCTGGTGGATGAAGAACTATAACCGTACTCCGCCCGGCCTAGTTGGTGCCGGCACCGGTCTTCCACTTGGGGATTTCTATGTCGGACCGGGCGATGAGATGAGCGATCATCCGAGACACCATGCGAGTTCCGGAGCCTATACGTCCAAAAGGATGTCTGGCTGTTGGACGTACTATCCGGATAATTGATATTATAATAGATGATTATCCATCTTGCACAGGCGA
>JBAWCO010000096.1:0-3024 GCA_049590315.1 Occallatibacter sp.
CCGGAGGACTCCTTCGTATGTCTACTTTTACCGTTTCTCCCGTAATCTCCGCCGCGGGTGGCAGCTTTCTCATCGAGACCCGCACCCCCGCCGAAGTTTTTACCCCCGAGGACCTCAACGAGGAGCAGCGCCAGATCGCCGCGACCGCTGCCCAGTTTGCCCGCGACGAGATTCTCCCGCTAACCGAGGCCGTCGAGGCCAAAGAGCCCGGCGTTCTGAAGTCGTTGCTCCAGAAGGCGGCTGATCTGGGGTTCACCTCCGTCGACATTCCCGACGAGTACGGCGGCGTTGGCATGGACAAGATCACCTCCACGCTGGTTACCGATCATCTCTCCGTACTTGCCAGCGTCTCCACCGCCTTTGGCGCTCACACCGGAATCGCCACGCTGCCCCTGGTCTGGTACGGCACTGAAGAGCAGAAGCAGCGCTATCTTCCCAAGCTCGCCACCGCGGAATGGATCGGCTCCTACGGTCTATCTGAGGCCAGCTCCGGCTCCGACGCCATGAATGTCCGCACCCGCGCCACGCTTTCAGCCGATGGCACCCACTACATCCTCAACGGCGAGAAGATGTGGATCACCAACTGCGGAATCGCCAGCCTCTACACCGTCTTCGCCAAAATCGACGGCGAGAAATTCTCCGCCTTCCTCATCGAGCGCGACTCGCCCGGCCTCACCGTGAGCGCAGAAGAACACAAGCTGGGCATCCGCGGCTCCTCCACATGTCCGTTGGTCCTGCAGGACTGCAAAGTGCCGGTTGCAAACCTGCTGGGCGAAGCCGGCAAAGGCCACCACATCGCGTTCAATGTCCTCAACGTCGGCCGATTCAAGTTGGGTGTGGCCTGCGTTGGCGGGGCTCGCCACGCATTGGCCCACATGATTCGCTATGCCAAAGAGCGCGTCGCCTTCGGCAAACCCATCGCCGAGTTCGGTCTCATTCAGCGCAAAATCTCCGCCTCGGCCACCCGCCTCTACGCAGCCGAGAGCATGGCCTACCGTACCGTCGGCATGATCGATGCATCCCTGGCTCAACTGACATCGGAAGCTGCGCACACCCCCCGCGAGACCCAGCGCCGCATTGAGGAGTACGCCGTCGAGTGTTCCATCCTCAAGGTCTACGGTTCTGAAATGCTGAGCCTGGTGGCTGACAACCTGGTGGCCACCATGGGCGGTTACGGTTACGTTGAGGAGTATCCGGCCGAGCGCTTCTACCGCGATGCCCGCATCAACGAAATCTTCGAAGGCACCAACGAAATCAACCGGATGATCATCACCGGCTGGCTCATGAAGCGTGCGCTCAGCGGTCAGCTTCCGCTCCTAGGCGCAATCAAGAAGCTCATGGATGAAGTGATGCAGCCGCCGTCTTTCGATTCAGGCTCCGACGGCGATGAGCTGTTGGCCCGTGAGTCCGAGCTGCTTGCGTCAGTCAAAAAGATTGCGCTCTTTGCCGCCGGCGTTGCCAGTCAGCGCTTCATGAACGCCCTCCAAGACCAGCAGGAAGTAATGGCCGACTTGGCCGACATCATCGTGCAGGTCTACGCACTGGAGTCCGCGCTGCTGAGGGCACGCAAGCTCGCGTCCGGGACAACGACCCAATCGGATGCAGCAAAAGTTGCCGCGGCCATGTCGAGTTTGCTGGCCGATGAAACCATGGGCGTTGCCGAGCAGGCAGCTCGCCGCGTGCTCGCAGCCTGCGCAGAAGGCGACCTGTTGCGTACACAGCTGGCTATCCTGCGCAGGCTGACACGTTTCACTCCGGCCGATGCAGTATCCCTCAGCCGTACCGTCGCCAGGGAGTGCATTCGACTGGAGCGCTACCCACTCTGAGCAACTCGACCCTAGGCCGCCGCGCGTTGAGGCCCGCGCGCAACAGACTCGATCACTGCCTTATTGAAAGCGGGAATGTCATCCGGCTTGCGGCTGGTCACAAACTGGCCATCGACCACAACTTCGTCATCCACCCAATTGGCTCCCGCATTCTTCAAATCTGTCTTCAGCGACGGCCAGGAGGTCACTGTCTTACCCCGCAATGCCCCGGTCTCCACCAGCGTCCACGGTCCATGGCAAATGGCGCCCACCGTCTTTCCCGTTGAAACAAACTGGTGAACAAAATTCACCGCGCTCGCATCCATGCGCAAATGGTCCGGGTTGATCACACCGCCCGGAAGAATCAGTCCGTCGTAATCGTGAGGATTGGCATTCTCTAGCGTTGTATCCACATTCACTTCCTCTCCCCAGTCTTTGATGTCCCACCCTTTGATCTTTCCGCTCTTGGGTGCAATCACCTCTGTCTTTGCTCCCGCCTCGTCCAGAGCCTTGCGGGGCTCAAGCAACTCCGCCTGCTCGAATCCGTCAGTAGCCAATATTGCGATTCTCTTGCCCTTCAGATTTAAAGCCATTGTGATTCCTCCTCGGTCGCGCATATCGCAACTTGGACGCTGTCGCAGTACCGCGAGGTTGCCAGAGAGATCAAGAGTGCGGCCAAGCCTCAATCTCAGAAGCATGTCTTCGCGCAAATGAAAGATCCCTCACCTGGAGGCACAGCCGCCAAAATGAGGGATCGATATTTATTCGGGGTACAGCTCTGCGTTGCGGAGAGTCTTAGTGCTTGACCACCACGTTCAGGTCGATGGTCAGGGGAATCGCCTGGTTATCCAGCTTTGCGGGGTTGAAGCGAAGCTTGCTGACTGCCGTAACCACACGGGCATCCAGATCGGCATTCAGGGGCTTGATCACCTGAATATCGCGAGCATTGCCCTGTTCGTCAATGTTCACCTTGAGCCCAACTTCGGCATTCGGGGGAAGCATGGCGTCAAACGCGTCGGTGGGAATGTTGAAGCTGGTGGACTTGAGGAGGCGGGGAGCAATTACCCCGGTGCTGACGCGGGGGGTCTGGACGGTGGCAGCAGCGTCATCGGTCGCGGGCTGGCTTGCGACTGCCGATGCAGTAAAGAGCGCGGGGGAGAGAAGAAGGCTGGCAATGACAATACGGCGCATATAATTTCTCCATCGGTCATGTGTGACC
>JBAWCO010000097.1:0-5283 GCA_049590315.1 Occallatibacter sp.
CTCAAAATATGTGGGTATTGTTTACTTTTCAGTACTGGGGTTAATTTTCAAACTGCTGATTTGGATATGGTTACGCTATTTCCGCTTGCCCCTCGGGGCGGTTTTGGCGGGGGGAGGGGTGGGTCGATCACATTTCGAGGCTGGCTTTGGCAGGGTGGCGGCAGGTGGGTTGGGTAGCCGGCGCTCGGATTGGGCGATGCTGAGGGCGACTTGGGCGGCGTAGAGCACCGGGCCACTATCCTCCTTAGGGATGGCGCCGATGAGGATGCCGTGGGCCGCGCAGGCGATGAAGTCGCGTGCGCCGTTCTGACCGGCGAGCATGGGCATGGCGTTGCGATAGGCTGCGCCCGCCTCTTTGGCAGCAAAGATCTTATCGGTATTGTTGTTCGGGTCGGTTTCCTCGTCCAAAAAGAATGCATCGTAGGCACGCTTCCAGGCGGCACAGCAGCGGCGAAGGGCAGCATTGGGGGTGGTTTGTTTGCGGCGTGCGCCGGGGGCGAGCGTTGTGGAGGGCGTAAATATTCGACGGCCATGGTGACAGCTCGCTCGATCAGTGACTTCTTGGGCATTGAAGATTCTCCTGCAAATAGTGTGCGCCGGAGGGAGCTAATTCTTTGCACCCCTTGCGGTGGACAGGCGGCACCTGCGGTGCGGCAGGCGCTCGCGGGAGGCTCGCATGGGGCATTGCCATTTGACCTAAGTATGCTCGGAGAGAATCAGCGGATAGACGCCGATGTTTGGGGAGACATCGGTGAGAATCTGTAACGAACAGAAAGGGAAATCGATATTAAAATTCTTATATTGTGACGGGTGTGTGCTCTTCCGCGCCAACCCTTGCACTTCTACAGGAGATCCTATAGTCTCTCTTGTAGAAGTGCAAGGGGTCAAAGATGATTAACGAACGCATCGATCTTCCACAAGGTACTTTGGACCTGCTCATTCTTCGCACCCTATCCCTGGGCCCGCAACACGGCTGGGCCATTTCTGAACGCGTCCAGCAGGTTTCCAGCGATGTGCTGCAGATCCAGCAGGGCTCCCTGTACCCCGCCTTGCACCGGCTCGAGCGGCGCGGCTGGATCAAGGCCAAATGGGGCACGTCTGACAACAACCGCCGCGCCAAATACTACGACCTGACAGCGGCGGGTAAAAAGCAACTCGCGGTCGAAACCGATAGTTGGCAAAAAATGACCGCGGCCGTTACCCAGATCTTAGAGAGTGCTTGAGGTCGCGCCATGATGCATGATTTGCTTTTTCGTCTTCGTGCTCTCATTCTCCGCCAGAAAATGGAGACAGAACTTGATCAGGAACTTCGTTTTCACTTCGATCACGAAGTCGAAAAGCACCTGCGCACCGGCATGACCCGCCAGGAAGCCACGCGGCGTGCGCGTCTCTCCTTCGGCGGTCACGAACAGATCAAGGAAGGCTGTCGCGAAGCCCGCGGCACAAGCCTGCTTGAAACTTCGCTGCAGGATATTCGATTCGCCCTCCGCGCCTACCGTAAGACTCCTGTCTTCTTCCTCATCGCCGCGCTCACGCTTGCTCTCGGCATAGGAGCCAGCACCGCGGTCTTTAGCCTGGTCAACGCAATTCTCCTCAAACCGCTGCCCTATCCAAACGCAAGTCGTGTGGTCATGCCTTGGCGTCACGGCCCAATCGGTTCCATCTTTGGCTCCGACGATTTCCCTTGGGGCCCCGCGGATTTCTCATTGATCCGGCAGACGCAGCAAGTGTTTCAACAACTCGCTGCCTTCAAGAAAGACGAATTCAACCTCACCAGCTCGTCCAACTCTGAAACGCTCAATCCTGAATTGCTCGAAGGTGTCCGGGCCTCTCAAGACTTTTTCCCCGCTCTGGGCGTATCGCCCACCCTTGGTCGCACATTCATCTCTGACGACGACCAGCCCGGCCACGAGCATGTTGTTGTCCTGAGTTACACATTGTGGAAGTCCCGATTTTCCGCCGACGCCGGGGTCCTCGGCAGAGTCATCCATCTCAATGGCTTCCCCTATTCAGTGATTGGCGTCATGCCCGCAGGCTTTACCTTCCCCACTCCCGAAGGTATGCCGGCCAGCATCGACGTACCCAAACAGACTCAGATTTGGGTGCCCTTGGCCCTCCCCATCACTTCTGTCCAGGGAGCCAGTGATCTTGAGATCATTGGCGAATTGAAGCCGGGTGTAAATCTCGCTCAGGCACTCGATGATTTGCATGCCTTCGATCAGCGCCTCGTAGAGAAGTATCCAAACGTCAAGGGTTGGTTCTCCTCAGTCGTTCCGCTGGAGCAGCAAACGGTGACGGACACGCGCCGGCCTCTGTTGCTGCTGCTTGGCGCGGTCTGCGTGGTCTTGTTGATCGCCTGCTCTAACGTTGCCGGGCTCATGCTCAACCGTTCCCTTGGACGCCGCAAGGAATTCACCTTGCGCGGAGCCTTGGGTGCACAACGTGGTCGATTAGTACGGCAACTGATGACGGAGAGCATGATGCTCGCGCTCACGGGCGGCGTTCTCGGAGTTGCCGTCGCCCAGGCCACCGTTTATCTGGTCAAGCTCTTCGGCCCCGCGAGCCTTCCTCAACTTCAAAGAGCAGGTCTCGATTTGCGTGTGCTCGCCTTTGCCCTTGGCATTACATTGATCGCCGGACTCCTCTTTGGACTCGCCCCTGCCTTCGGAGCCACGCGCATGAACATGGTCGAGACTCTCAAGGAAGGCGGGCAACGCTCCGGCGGCAGCGTCTCCGCGCCCAGGATTCGCAACGCGCTCCTGGTGTCGCAGGTGGCTCTCGCGCTGGTGCTCGTCACTGCGGCCGGACTGCTGGTGCGCACGTTCTATCAAATGCTGCGTTCCAACTCCGGCTTCGATGCCACGCATGTGGTCACCTTCGAACTGCCCCTGCCGAGTTCGAAATACTCTGACACTGACCGCATGGCTCAGCTCTACAGCCAGGTTCTGTTGCGCCTCAAGTCCATCTCCGGCATCCAGTCTGCAGGTTGCGCTTCCATCGTCGCCATGGGCGGCCCAACAGACAGCACCGTGATCCGGATCCCCGGGCGCGTCACTCAGCCTGGAGCTCCGATTCCCTTTGCCGATTACCTGTTCGTCTCGCCAGGCTACTTCGCTTCAATCGGTGCACCGTTCCAACGTGGCCGCGACATCGCGGACTCGGACACTCTCCCCTCCGTGCCCGTCGTCATCATCAACAACGCCATGGCCCGCAAGTATTGGCCCGGTGAGAATCCCATCGGAAAACAGGTAGGCGTCGGGTCCACCAAGTATCCGCTCAGAACCATCATTGCTGTCGTAGCGGACATCAAGCAGGTTTCCCTCCGCGAAGTGCCCGGCCCCACCATGTTTGTCCCTTACACGCAAAATGAAATCAAAGTCTGGCCGAACATGCAGTCCATGCAATTCGCGATTCGAACTCAGGTCGACCCAGCCTCCATCGCCGGCAGTGTGCGCCAAGCAGTGCATCAGGTCGATCCCGACCTGCCCATTGCGAATTTTGAAACCCTCACCACGATCGTCGATACCTCCATGAGCGCCGACCGCTTCTCCATGTTTCTGCTGGCCGCCTTTGGCGTGTTGGCTTTGACGCTGGCCGCAATCGGCATGTACGGCGTCATCTCTTACTCCGTCATGCAGCGCACCTCGGAGATCGGTATTCGCATCGCACTCGGTTCATCGCGGCGGCGGATCTTCGCCATGGTTCTCGTCCAGGGCGGTCGTCTCGTAAGCATCGGCATTGCCATCGGCCTGATCGCTGCATTCGGCGTCACCCGGCTCATGACAGGCTTCCTCTATCAGGTTCAACCCACCGATCCGGTCACCTTTGTCGCAGTATCTTTCTTGTTGATGATCGTTGCGCTATGGGCTTGTTATATGCCGGCTCGCAAGGCTATGAAGGTGGATCCCATGGTTGCGCTGCGTTGCGAATGAGACAGCAAATGCAATTGCCTCGCCAGGTGCAAGGCGAACGATGGAAGGCCTCTCCCACCGTCAATTCCAGACCAATTCACGCAGAAGCCGTAGCGCAGTTCATCGCTGGGTGTAAACCATGTCATGGAACTTGACATTCAGCCGCGATGAATTGCACGGTTCTTATCTGTCATCTGGAATCTGCGTTAGCTCGCCTTGTCGGCGACAGCGAGGAGGGTTTGGAAGTTTGGGGATTCCTGCTCTTTGTGGACGACCGAGGTTTGGATGTTGGTGAAGCCTGAGACCTGCAGCATGGATTCTAGTTCGGACTCGCTGAAGCCTAGCCACTCGTCGGCGTAGAGTTCGCGGGCTTCTTCGAAACGGTGCTTGACCAGGTCGAGGATGACGATGCGGCCGCCGGGGTTGAGAATTCTGCCCGCTTCCGCTACGGCGCGCTCGGGGTGCAGGGCGTGATGGAGCGATTGCGAGAAGAAGACGATGTCGATGGAGGATGATTCGATGGGGAGGTCTTCCATGTCGCCGAGGCGGTAGTCGACATTTTTGACGTCGTGGCGGAGGGCCTGCTCGCGAGCGACTTCAATCATTTTGGCAGAGGTGTCGACGGCGATGACTCGCTTGGCGCGCTGCGCGAGGAGCAGCGAGAAGGCTCCCTCGCCGGCGCCGAGGTCGGCGATGACCATGGGCGGCATGAGGCGCAGCAGAGCTTCGGCGAGGCTCTTCCAGGATTTACCGGGAACATAATCTTTGCCGAGACGGCCGGCGACGGAATCGAAGAAACTGCGCATCTTGTCCTGACGTTTTTTGAGGACGGCGCGCATGGCGGCTTGATCGGCGGCGGCTTCGGGGATTTCTTTCCTCGCGCGGACTAGCAGGTCGTGCAAGAAGCTGCCTGTTGCCGGAGATGCGAAAGCTGACGGTCCCTCAGGGCCTAAAGGCCCGGCTGATCTTAATCCACTATGGGCACGACTGAAGTCGTGCCCTTTCAAAGCTGCGAGTTCTTCGTCGGGCGGGAGAAGGCGGTAGAGATTGCTCTTGCCGGTGCGACGGTCTTCGACAAGGCCAGCCTGTTTCAATTGAGAGAGATGGGTGGAGATGGTGCTCTGGCCCATGGTGAGAATCTCCTGCAACTCGGCGACAGAAAGCTCCTCGCCGCGGAGAAGCAGCAGGATGCGGAGCCGGTTGGGGTCGGCCACCACGCGGAGGATTTTCACAATGGAAGGCATTGACGACATGGCTTGGTTCTGATACACATCAATATATCACGATGGGACGATGTGAAGGTGTGAATGCCCTCCCACTCAAGCAAAACTTGAATGGGGCACCCGAAAAGTTCTTGAGAAACAAACTGAGG
>JBAWCO010000098.1:0-8520 GCA_049590315.1 Occallatibacter sp.
AGACTCAATTGATGCGGACAGCGGCGTTAAATGGATGGGTACTTTATGATGGCGATTGCGCATTCTGCGTGCGGTGGCTGCGTTTTTGGTCTCCATTTTTGCGGCGCCGAGGCTTTGAGATAGATACTCTCCAAGCTGATTGGGCAGCGAAAGCCCTGGGCATGACACGAGAGGAAATCGTGCGCGATTTGAGGGTGCTGACAGCTTCAGGCGCGAACTATGCGGGCGCCGATGTATATCTGTACCTGGCGCGAAGGATTTGGTGGCTTTGGCCCTTTGGAGTTCTGTTTGGCCTTCCCGGCTTCAACTCACTCATTTGGATTGGGTACAGATGGTTTGCGGCCAACAGGCAATGCGTTTCGGGATACTGCGTGCTGAAGAGATGATAAAGCGTCGGATAAGTGTCGAGAAGTTGGCAAAACGTCCCAGGCGTTGAGAGGATGAGAAACTGTGAGTGAAATGAAGACGCACAAAGTTACCCTGATTCCCGGCGACGGCATTGGCCCTGAAGTCACGCAGGCCGTCCTTCGCATCCTTGAAACGACCGGCGTCAAGTTTGAGTGGGAACGGTTCGCTGCCGGTGCTGAGGCTTTCGAGATTTATGGCGAATACATTCCCGCCGCGCTCTATGAATCCATTGAGCGCAACCGCGTAGCCCTCAAGGGCCCGGTGACCACGCCCGTGGGCGGCGGCTTCAAGAGCATCAACGTCACGTTGCGCAAGAAGTTCGAGCTCTTCGCCAACTTCCGCCCGATCAAGAATCTGCCCGGAATGGCAACCCATTGGCCTGGGCTTGACCTGATCATCGTCCGCGAAAACACTGAGGGCGAGTACGTGGGCCTGGAGCACGAGGTCGTCCCAGGCGTAGTTGAATCCATCAAGGTCATCACGGAAAAGGGCTCCACGCGCATCGCAAAATTCGCTTTCGAATACGCGCGCAAGCATGGGCGGAAAAAGATTCACTCCATCCACAAAGCCAACATCATGAAGTTGTCAGACGGCTTGTTTCTCCGTTGCGCTCGCAAGGTGTCGGAAGGATTCCCCGAGATTCTCTACGGCGAACACATCATTGACAACACCTGCATGCAGCTCGTGATGAATCCCTTCCAATACGACACGCTGCTGCTTGAAAATCTCTACGGCGACATCGTCAGTGATCTCTGCGCAGGCCTTGTCGGCGGTCTCGGTCTTGTCCCCGGCGCCAACCTGGGCCACGAGTGCGCGATTTTTGAAGCTGTCCATGGCTCCGCGCCGGACATCGCCGGCAAGGACATCGCCAACCCCACTGCCCTGCTGCAGTCGGCTGTTCTGATGCTCCGCCATCTCGACGAATCTGCTGCTGCAGACAGAGTCCATAAGGCTCTCGAAGCCGTCTATGAGGAACGCAAAACCCTCACCCGCGATGTGGGCGGAACGGCAGGTACAAGCCAGTTCGCAGACGCCGTGTTGGCAGCAATGGCCTAACCAGCGCGCGACTGGGCTACAGTGCGCCGTCACTCAGACCGCGGGAACGGCGCTGTATAGACCCGCGGAGACTCCCTGTCCCCGCGAATTAAACAAATCCTCTCTACCTGCCGATATAAGGCGGACACTCTAGGGAAATTCCTGTTTTCATCCTCTGGCTTGAACCAGAAATATCATTTCCCGCGGTGCAGACCTCAAAGGAGCTATCGTGTCTGAAACTACTCGAACCGGCTTTTCCGACAACAGCGTCGCCGCCCTCGCTTACATCACTTTTGTGCCGGCGATGTTCTTCCTGGTTCTTCCGCGCTACAAGACCCGGTCGTATGTGCGCTTCCACGCCTGGCAATCCATTCTGCTCAACCTCACAGCGTTTTCAGCCAGCGTTGTGCTCAGTCTCCTTGCTGAGCCAGCACTACGCCACGGAGCCTATGTCATGCTAAGCGTTACGCGCGTGGCCTGGGCCATCTGGTTCGGCTTGTGGATCGCTACTTCTCTCACTGCATTGAACGGGAAGCGATTCATGATTCCGGTCCTCGGTCGAATGGCGGAGAAGCTGGCCAAGTAGGCGGCCATTCTTTTCCGTTTACCGGGCGGCGGTCTCCAGCGGCTTTACCGAACTGAGCGGAACCTCCATGGTCCCCACTTTGTGCGACGACTGATCGAAAATCCCAGTGCGCAGCCAATACTGCCCCTTGGGCACTTCAATCTGTGCATGAAGCTGCACGCCCTTCTGCTCGAAGATCGGATACACATCCGGCTTGATGTTCAACCCCACCAGTTGATCCTTGCGGCTGGCAATCTTCCCGTAGCGGTCATAGGCGATCAGCGAAATGTTCAGCATGCCTTTGTGGAGCCCGTCAGAATCCAGTTTGAGGTCCAGGTCCTTGAGATCGACGAAGAACTCCACCAAGTAGTTTTGCCCGGCACTCGGTTTTCCATTCTGCTCCCCGGCCGCACTATCCGCATTCGGAGCCTGTGGTTGAATCTTCACCTTGTACAGAATTTGCTCGCTCTGCGGCATCCCCAGCTCCATGAACGGCAGCAACGGGTCCACCGCTCCCGGGTTCTCGGCCGCGAGTTTGTGAATCGCCTGGTTGCGTGTCACCATGGAGGCCCCTGGCAAGTCAATTTCGCGAGCGAAATAACCCCGCCGATACGAGACATCAAACTTGCCCCCTGCGACCTTAACGTCGATGTTTCGAAACGTGCCGTCCATTTTCGGATTCGAGGGCGCGTACGAAAGGGTGTAGAAATCGTCGCTCTCGGTGGTGATCTTTGCCATCACGTCCGAGAGCCCATTCGTACTCAAAAAAGCCTTGCCACCGGTATCGGCGGCAATCCTCTTCATCTGCGACCCCTCCGAGTCTCTTTGCTCGGATTCCCCCATCACCGCCGTGGATTGCGCGCCGTTGTTCCCAATTACCTGTGACGGCGAGCTAATCGATGAATTCAGCCTGCTATCCGCCTGGTAAAGGCCCCAGGTCGCGACTCCTCCCGCGTACACTGGATAGAGGGCGATGCGGGCGGCTGCCAGCATGTTCCGCGTCTTCTGCCACTCCTGATCCGTCTGTGGATCCACGCGCGCCGCAACCATGGGCGATTCCGAAAACCAGATCACATTTTTGCGCCCAGGGAATCCGCTGAGAAACGTCGCCAGCCGCTGCAGATTCGTCATAGTAAGAAGCACGCGATCCGCTTCCTGCGAAGTGTCGTTTTCCTGAATGAAATTCTGCAGTGCAGCGATCATCTCGGGAGGAGCCGCTGAGGTCCCGTTCGGTTCAGCAGCGCTCATCATCCCAATCAGATTCTGCTGGGCATTGGTCTCTTCCTGCCCTTTGAGCATCTCTGAGGATTGCACTTCATTGTTCTTCTTGTTCCCCAGCGCCGCGAACAACAACGCGGGATCGTCGGTGAACCCCTGCACAAAATGCAGCCCCAGGCCCATGGTGAAAATCGCCATGCGCGACCCCGGCTTCAAATTTTTCAGAAACTTCATCGCCTGCTGGTGAACAAAGCTCTGGCTCTCCATGCGCGTATTCAGTGAGTCCAGCAGCAACACGTTCACCGCGGCTGGCTGCGGAAAGGGCGAGAAGTTGCTGAAAACGTTCGGCGGAAACTTAGGCAACTCCTGGGGCACAGCCGTGGGCGCTCCGGTATGCTCATCAAAAAAGCCGATTGCCTGCGGTTTGCCTTGCTCCGTCACTGTGAAGGCATCCTGCTTAAGCCCTGTGACAGGCTTCCCGCTCTTGTCGGTCACAATCACATCCACCAGTACGGCCCGGCTGGTGATGTGCAGCGTTGTCTCTGAACTGCCCGGCTCAGATCCATTACTCTGAGCCACCATCGGAGACGCAACCAAAAGTCCGCCTAGAACCATGAACGAAATAGAGCGATTCACTTCAATGCCTCTCTGGAACGACGCAAGACTAACACAGCCCATTTGCACTCGCGATTCAACTCAAATTGGCCGGCTTGGCAGCCGGTGGTACTTATCTGGTCCTTGCCGTGATTACCTGTCAATTAGACAGATCCTTCCTGTTCCCGGTTAGGCCTGTTCTCGGTTAGGCAAATCAAGGATTGGGGATTGTCGGAGCGGGATCCGGCGTCGCGGTTGGTTCGCTGATGATCCGCGTCGACGAACCAAGCCGGTGAAAGTCGGTAAAGGTTGTTCGGTTCAGCATCGTCACGGGCTGAAGCAGTCTTTCTTTCGGTGCGTTGTGCACGCAAGCATTGGCCTCTTGCACCATGAATGCTAGGCTCCGCAGTGGGCAGATATACCGGCGATCGCCGATCACCACTTTCCCATACTCGATCGCCGACGCTATGTGACTGATTGGGTCGCCTTTTTTCGAATCGACTTCAAGCGTGAAACGAAGAATTGCGCCGGAAGCCGGATCGATGGCCAGCGATCCGTGGTACCCCGGCGTGTCATGGAAAGTCACCGAGACCTGGCAACTGTAATTGACCTGGTAGTGCGAACTCTGCCTGGGGACGGAATAACGATAGACCGCGGCCAGCCCAGCCAGCGTCTGCTCCCAATGGTGGAATGTGTAACTTCCCTCGGCCAAATCGACAAGAGCCATTGCCGCTTCCGGACCGAATTCCCCCGAGGTTGTGAGTCCTGCATCCGGCACTCCCGGCATCGCGCGCTCGTGCTCCATGGGGTCGATAACCTCAGAACCATCACGAAATGTGATCTCGCGGCTTATCCTTCCCACCAGGCGCAGTCCAGGTACCGATGCCAGAATCACGCCGTTTGCGGTGATGGGTCCGTCGTCAAAGCGCTCGGTAGTGCGGGTGGCAAAAAAATTCGGAAGATGCGAGAGGACCCGCGTTACGTAGATACGCCCGGCTTCTATCATCTTGCGCTGGCTGTCTGCATCTGGAGGAGACGGGCTGGGCAACTCGCCGGCGGGAGGATCGAGCAGCGCAGAACGATCTGCGACCAGCTCAAGCGCATGCCGTATCTGCGGACCGGGCTTGTATTTCGCCGTCCACAGCGCTAGCGTGTTGCCCGTAAGCCGCTCCGTCAGTTCGAGTGCGCGAAGCTGGGCAGCCTGATCTGAATCCAGGCCGAATTTGCCGAGATCCTGATTCATTTCGTCAAGTAGGTTAGTCTCTCCGATCACTTCACCGGGCGAAAAAGCAGCAGCGCGAGGTGCTGCCATCAGCGCGAACAGCCTCTGTTCGAGTTGGTCGACCGTCACTCGCTCGGCCGCGCCTGCGCTGGCAGACATGACCGTGAATAGCCCGAGTAGTATCAGCGTCCACATGCCAACTCAATCCTCGTGCCGCGGCGGAGTCCCTCGCCCGTTGGCCCCGAAGAATCCCGTGAAATCACCGGATCCGGCCTTTGCGGAAGGGCGAAGGCGCTGAAATCCGGCGACTTCAAATTAGCACAGTTATACTCCCGCTGAAACTGAGTTGATTTTCCGATGAGACTGCTTTTCGGACTGCGCGGGGCCTGGTTCTTGACCCCATCAATTCGATGGGGTAAATCGTTTGGGTTGACACTCGACCCAAACAAGTGAATACTTGGGTCGAATGGCTACCCAAGAGAGTAACGACGACCGTATCGCGCTGCTGCAGGGCACGCTGGACCTGCTGATTCTGAAAACGCTGGTCCTCGGCCCTTGTCACGGACAGGGCGTGGCGCGAATGATCCAGCTCCAGTCTGAAGATGTATTCCTTGTCGATCACGGCTCGCTCTATGTCGCGCTACAGAGGTTAGAGGACAGGCAATGGATTCGCGCCAAGTGGGGCGTGAGCGAGAACAATCGCAAGGCACGCTTTTACTCGTTAACGCCAAAGGGGCGCGAGCAACTCGTGGAGAAGACCGGCGAGTGGCGACGGCTGACGCGGGCGATGGGTTTGATTCTCGATTCCACCGGGCTCCAAGGCGAGGAGGCATAGGGATGTTCAAACGCAAGCGCAGTGCTGAGGATTTTGCGGCCGAGATCAAGGCGCATCTTGAACTGGAAGCCGACGATTTGGAACGCGAAGGCCTGAACCGCGACGAAGCGCGCTGGAAGGCGCATCGCGAATTCGGCAACGTGCGCGCGGCACAGGAACGCTTCTATCTGAAAGACCGGTGGGTGATGCTCGACAAGCTGTTGCGCGATGTGCGGTTTGGATTGCGGTCGTTGCTGCAGAGCCCAGGATTTACCGCGACGGCAATTCTGACGCTGGCGCTGGGAATCGGCGCGAACACTGCGGTGTTCAGCGTGATGAATGCCGTGCTGCTGCGTTCGCTGCCGGTGGCTGATCCGGATCGCCTGGTCTATTTGCGTACCTCCAACGCCCCCCAAGGCACCGGCACCATCGATTCCAATCTGACTTTTTCCTATCCCGTCTACGATGCACTGCGAAAGCAGAGCCGCGGGCTCTCGCCTGTGATGGCATACGTGCCGCTTTCAGGCAGCAAGATCGCGGTACGCTATGGAGCGCAGCCGGAAGAGGCGGAAGGCGACATGGTGAGCGGGACGTTCTTCTCCGGCCTGGGCGTGAATCTGCCGCTCGGCCGAGGTTTCAGCGAAGAGGACGAGAGGCAACACGCGCCTGTTGCTGTGATCAGCTACGCATACTGGACACGGCGATTTGCTCGTGACCCGGAGATTTTGGGAAAGACACTCTACGTGAGCGGCGTGCCCATGACTATTGTGGGCGTGGCCGCCGAGGGATTTGAAGGCGTTGAGGGAGGCGGTTCCACCGACTTCTGGCTTCCATTGCAGAACCGCCGGGAATTGAACGCGTGGGGCAATCCACCCGATGATGGCAAACTCTACACTGCGAATTCCACCTGGTGGTGCCTGCGGCTGATTGCGCGGCTTGCTCCGGGCGTGACCAGGGTGCAGGCGATAGCGCAGTTGCAACCTGTCTTTCAGACGGCTGCTTTTGTTGGATTGGGAGGCTCGCCCATGGCGGGCGAGAAGCCACCGGTCCTGAGCTTTGAAGATGCCAAGAACTTTCCCGGATCTGACCAGCAGTACGGTAGTCCTCTGCGCATCTTGATGGCCATGGTCGGCCTGGTACTGATGATTGCGCTGGCCAATGTAGTGGTGATGCTGATGGCGCGAAATGCGGCACGGCAGCGTGAGTTTTCAGTGCGCCAGGCGCTGGGCGCGGGGCGCGGCGAATTGCTGAGACAACTGCTTACGGAGAGCGTGATCCTGGTGGCGGCGGGCGGCGCGCTGGCATGGGCATTTGCGGAAATGGCCACGCGGATGCTGGCGCAATGGGCGCAGATAGAGACCAACCTCGCGCCGGACAAAACAGTGCTGCTGTTTACGCTTGGCGTGCTGGCATTCGCCGGATTGCTCTTTGGCCTGGCGCCGTTGCGCGTGGCGCTTGCCGGCGGAGCGGAGATGGTGCTGAGGACTTCGGCGGCCACATCCAATAGCGACGCGGGCAAATCCCGTACCGGCAGAATCATTGTTTCTCTGCAAATTGCGATGTGCGTAGTTTTGCTGGTGGGTGGAGGACTGCTGATTCGCACGCTGCGTAATCTTGAAAACACTCCTTTGGGAATCAAGGTCGATGGGCTGGTTGTCTTCGGAGTGAAGCCGGACATACCGTCGATTCCTGTGGGCCGCGCTTTTTACCAGAACCTGGTCAGCAAACTGCGCGTCTTGCCCGGCGTGGAATCGGTGACTGTCTCGGAGGAGCGCCTTGGTTCGTGGTGGTCGGACAATAGCGACATGCAGGTAGACGGCAGGTTGCCTGAGGTCGCAAATGGCGGTTCGCGAACAGTTCGCAGCAATGTGGCGGGACCCGACTTTTTCACTACGCTCGGTGTACCCGTGTTGGCAGGCCGCGACTTCGCCGATTCCGATACTGCTTCGTCACAGCATGTGGGCATTATCAATGAGCAGTTTGCAGAACGCTTCTTGCCTAACGTGAACCCGCTGGGTCATACCATCGGAAGTGAAGATGGGCGATACACGATGACCATTGTCGGCGTTGTAAAAGATCATAAGTATCGCAGCGTTGATGAAACGCCGATTCCCATGGCCTGGTACATGTGGGCACAGATCCCCATGGTTGGACCCATGAATGTTGAAATGCGCGTCCACGGCGATCCGATGGCGATTCTGCCCGCAGCCCGCAGAGTGGTGCAGCAGATGGATCCGAACCTGCCGCTGATTCGACCCATGACGCAACGAGCGCAGTTTGACACCACCATCTCGGAGCACATTCTGTTTGCACGTCTGGCTGGTTTCTTTGGATTCCTGGCAGTGGTGCTGGTCGCGACGGGGTTGTATGGAACGCTGGCATATCGAGTAAGCATGAGGACGGCGGAGATTGGCGTTCGCATGGCGATGGGCGCGCGGCGCGGGCAGGTGGTCTGGATGGTTTTGCGGGACAGTCTGCTGTTGACAGTCGCAGGAGTAGTGATCGGCATTCCGCTCGCGATGCTGGTGGGCCGGGCGCTGACTTCCTCTCTGACCGGAGTGAAGCCACTCGACGCGGTGAGCTATTTGCTCGCAGTCGCTGGAGTTGCATTGGTGGCATTGGCGGCGGGCACGGTGCCGGCAAGCCGCGCGGCAAGTGTGGACC
>JBAWCO010000099.1:0-11947 GCA_049590315.1 Occallatibacter sp.
CCTCAGTTCAAAGACTCGTTCCCCTTCTGAAGTTCGGTTGACAGCCGATTTGCGCGAGTTCTCGTCCTGCTCCAATCTCCACTCGCGCGGACCGCTTCGGCGTTCGCGCTTCACCGAGAGAGAGGAGCACATCATGGCAGTTTTCAAGAGGGGTTCGGTGTGGTGGTACAAGTTCTACTTTGCCGGCCAGATCATTCGAGAGTCGGCCAAGTCGACCTCGAAGACCGTGGCCAAGGACGCCGAGAACCAAAGGCGGCGAGAACTCGAACAGGGCTTCCACAATCTGAAGCCGAGGCGGGAGAATCGGATTCGGCAGTTGCGGGATGTGGCTGAGGAATATCTTGCGGATTACCGATTGCGCTTTCGGGGAATAACCTTCGCCGAGTATGCGGTCGGCCACGTGGTGAGGCTCTTTGGAGACAAACTGCTGGTCGACGTCGATGAGAGTGAAATACTTGCCTACCAAAGCGCGCGTCTCAAAGAATCGGCCGCGCCGAAGTCCATCAATGAAGAAGTCCGGTTCCTCCTGACAATGATGGGGGAAGCAGGCGATGTGATTCGAGTGCGGCTTCGCAAGAAGAAGAAGCTCAAACTGCCCGCTCGTCGCAAGATCGGGAAGGCATATGAGCCGGATGAGACCGAGAGAATGGGGCTTCTCTCGCGCAAGTCGCGCTCTCCCCACATCCATCTGGCGCTTACTATGGCCCTCAACGCCGGTATGCGCGACGCCGAGATTAAGTCACTTACCTGGAGCCAGATTCACTCGGACAAGGGCTATATTGAGGTCGGAGAGAGCAAGACTGCGGCGGGAGAGGGGCGGACGATCCCCATTAACTCGGTGCTCCAACAGACAATTCTTGAGTACCGCACGACCTACCTCGAGAAATTCAAGGAGGTTCGGGACGATTGGTATGTCTTCCCTTTCGGTAGACCGCGGCCGTGGGATCCGACTCGGCATGTGACGACGCTCAAGACAGCGTGGAAGAACATTCGGGCGAGTGCAAAAGTTACCGGCAGGTGGCACGACCATCGCCACACGCTGATCACACAACTCGCAGAAGGCGGTGCCGGGGAGGAAACCATTCGTCAGATTGTCGGGCACGTCTCCAAGGAAGTCCTCCGGGACTACCTGCACGTTCGGATGAAGGCCAAGCGGGACGCGCTCGAAAGCATTGTGCCGCTGCGGCCCGTGATTGATGGACAAACGGGCCATGGAACTCAGACTGTGCCTCAGGATTTGACCGAGGTATAAAACCGAGGTACGTTCAGCGCCTGGCAGTCTTCATTGCGCAAGCAATCGAGACGGCCAGGCGCTTTTTCATGAATGCGAGGTGGTTATGGAATCCCTGCTCACGGAAAACGAAGTGTCGACTTGCCTCAAGGTGAGTCTCGCCTGCCTTCGCCGCTGGAGGCTTCATGGCGAAGGTCCGCAATACGTAAAGGTCAACAACATGGTCAGGTATCGGGAGGTAGATGTCTCGAACTGGGTGGAAAAACTGCCCACTGCGGGAAACGGCAGGCGGTTTGGTCCGCGGAGTGTCGTTCGTACCAAGCTTGCGGTGAGCGCCTGAATGGGGCGAGATTTGCGGCCTGCTCGAAGCTATGCAATTTGACCCAATCGGGAAGGCGGGCGATGCTCGCCTTTCAATGGGCGTGACCGCTCGAATTCCCAGGGGTGCGGCTCACAAGGAAACCAGTCCTGCAAGGCCTCACCAGTTTCCGGCTGACCGGCGCCTTCAAGAGGCACAACGATGTTCGATTCTATCCGAGATCTATCCGACAAACTGACGGCAACCGGGTATTTCATTGATCCAGTCATGGTCCAGGTTGTCTATTTGGCGTCGAAGCTCCAGAAGCCCCTCTTGCTTGAGGGGCCTGCTGGCTCTGGGAAGACGCAACTTGCGATCTCGGTCGCTTCCGCGGCTGGCACTCATGTCGAGCGGCTCCAGTGCTACCGCGGCGTGACCGAGGACAAGGCCATTGGGCGCTTCGATGAGGGACTGCAGCGGCTCTACATGGAGTTCTCGAAAGGCCAGCACGAGAACTGGATGACCGTGCAGGCGAATCTCAAGGGGCGGGACTTCTTTCGTCCAGGTCCCCTGATGCGCGCGCTCGAATGCGACCGGCCATGCGTGTTGCTCATTGACGAATTGGACAAGGTTGACGAAGGGTTCGAAGCAATGCTGCTAGAGATACTCTCAGCATGGACGCTCTCGATTCCCGAGTTCGGTACAGTCGCAGCAAAGAGCATTCCCTTCGTCGTGCTCACCAGTAATGAGGAGCGAAGACTGGGCGACCCCATCCGGAGGCGCAGTCTCTACGTGCGTGTCGAGCACCCGACGCCGGAGCGCGAGGCGGAGATCATCGCCAGCCGCACTCCAAAGGCCGATGAGACGTTTCACCGGGAGATGGCGGGGATTGCGCTCTCGTTCCGCAACTATTCTCTCGAAAAGCCGCCCTCGGTCTCGGAGATGATCGACTTTGCCAACGCACTTCAACTGCTCGGAACCGACCACGTAACCGAGGAGCACCGCGACGTGCTGCTGCCGTTCCTGGCAAAAACGGAGAAGGACCGGCGTCATTTGTTGCTCCGCGAAGGATTCAAGAGCCTGCTGGACGACGGCGCGAGATTTGCGCGGAGCCTGGCGCTCCCTGGAGGGCCACCTTCATGAAACGGTGCCTTCTCCTGCTGTTGCTGCTGCTCCCCCGAGTCGCACCTGCCCAAGTCGATCCCGCGCCGGCGGCGCAGTTTGTGCGGCAGTATGCGGGGCACTACCGCGTCTCACCCGAGTTGGTAGCCGCGCTGATCGATGTGGAATCGCGGTGGAATCCGCGAGCACTGTCGAGCAAGGGAGCGATGGGATTGATGCAGCTCATGCCGGCGACAGCGCGTCGTTACGGCGCCGTCAAACCCTTCGACGTAGAACAGAACATTGCCGCGGGCACGCGCTACGTGACGGCATTGATGTGGGAGTTCCACGGGGATCTGCGCCTGGTTGTCGCGGCCTATTACGCGGGCGACCACGGGATTGCGCGGGAGCAATTGAACTATCACAACCCGGACGTTGTGGCCTACGTGCTAGCGGTCCGGCGGCAGTTCATGATTCGCAAATATGCGGCCGTGAGGCCGCCGAGGAGGTCAACGCCATGAAGGTTCGCTGGTTCATCCCCATCGCACTCCTGATTCCGCTACGTCTCAGTGCGACGGACGCGGCGGTTGGAGCCCGTGTCGCCACCGTCACAATCAACCCGAAAGAGATCACGGTTCTCCATTTGCGGCCGGAGTTTGAGTCGACAATCCGTATGCCGGAGGAGGTGACATCCGTCATTCTTGGCAGTCCGGGTGAATTCAAGGCCGAGCACAACGAGGGAGAGCCGGAGTACGTCTATGTCAAGCCGATCACCAAACAGGCTGCTCAGTCGAACCTCCTGATCGCGACGAGATCGGGCCAGCACGTGACGCTGGAGTTGGTCAGCGATGGCGCTGGCATTCCGAATCGATCGCAGCCGGTGGACTTCCTGATCGAGTACCGATCCGCTCGGAGCTTTCTGATCTCGTCAGACTCCGGAGCCCCAGCAATGCCAGCCGTAGCTGGCAAGGTTCCAGCGCATGAGTCCAGTGGCAGGGACACCGGCCCAGAGTTATCGCCGCTTTCCAATCTCGAAGAGGAGTTCATACAGCAGCAGAAAGTGAATGCCCCCAGATGGACGAAATGGGAAGACAAGCAGATCGAGACATCGATCTGCGATATGCGGCAATGGAGCAACGAGACCGTGATCTCTTACTCCATCCTGAACAGTTCGGGCCAGCCTGTAGAGATCGTTCCACCTCAAATCCAGATCACGGGACGCAGCGCAACAAAGAAGAAAAAGAAGGAAGGCAAAGGCATCATCTCGGATCAGCTGGAAATCCGGGACTACCGCTTGAGCGCAACACGGCTTGAGCCTGGAAGCCGAGCTGATGGCGTGGTTGTCTTCGACCGACCCAACTTCAAGGAGTCGACGGAGAAGTTGTTTCTGCAGATCGCGCAGGCGGACCAGGTGGATCGACCCATCTTGATTCGTCTGCCGTTCACCCCACCCATATCCGGCGACGGCAAATAGAAAGGAGTACAGAGGCTATGAGCGTCAATGACACCAGCAGAAACGGAAGCATGCCCAACACAATCGAGGAATCCACCGAGCCGGTGCCCTCGAATGAGCCGACTCAAGCTCGTGAATCAACCGTCCTTAATGGAAGACATGAACCTGCAACAGCCTTCGCGACACGAGCTGACACAAAGGGAGTGGAAGGTATCAGCAAGAGCAAACTCGTCCTTCTCGGCGGCGGGCTGGCCGTTGCGGTTCTGTTCTTTGTGTTCACGGCTTTAGTCGGCAAATCCCCGAAGAAGCCAACGCAGGCAAGGCAGCCGTCTCAGCATGCCAATCAGGAGTTGATGAAACCGCCCAAGGGCAGCGTGACGCCGGTGATGGACACCGTGCGTACGCCGGCACCCGACAACAGCAACGGTCAGCTTGGGCCAGGTGATATTCGGCGGACACGCTCTCTGAACGACCAGGCTCATTTCAAGCCAGTGGCGGCTAAGCCTTCCGCGGCGACTTCGCTGGGCAGCGTACCGTCCTTTGCGGATACGCAGCAGAAATGGGAAGATCCAGCGCCATACGGCGGGTCTCCTGCGGAGCAGCCCTCGCAGGTACAGCAAAATGGCCTGAAGGAGCCGTCCATCATTTTCGTGCGAAGTGTGACACAGAGCCAGGCCGGGGTGGCGGCGAAGGTCAATTCCGATGACGATGGTGTAGCAATATTGGAACTGAAGCCGGGTACCCGCATTCAAGCCAAGCTTGAGACCCAGATATCGAGTGCTGTGCAGGCCCCCGTGGTAGCGGTAGTCGAATACACCTATGCCATCGGCGACAGAATTATCGTTCCGGCCGGCGCACGCGTGTATGGTCAACTTCAGCAGGCTGATCGAAGCGGACTCGTAGGCGTGAAGTTCGACGAGATCGAACTGCTCGATGGCGCGCGGGAGAAGATCGATGCAATTGGAACCGGGCTCGATCTCGGGCCGATCAAAGGGAACGTCTACGGGAAGAACACAGGCAAGAACTTTCTGGTTCGCGCCGCGTCAGGGATCGGCTCGGTTCTCGCCGAGGTGGCGGGCAACAATTCGAGCGCTGCCTTTTCCGAGAGCGATATGCTGCGGGAGCGGCTGGCCGAGAACATCGGCACGGCTGGCGATTCCGAAGTCATGAGCCTCAATGCCAACAGTCGCGTAGTCGTTTCCGTGCCCGCCGACACCAAGATCTACGTCGTGTTCACCAAGCATGAACAAAGGCCTGCCGAACTTCACAAGGTAGTCGCCACAGCCCAGTAGATTGCCCGCAACTCAAACACTTCCTCTCTTCGCCCTGGCCCGCGTGCCAGGGCTTTCTGTGTGCTGTGAATGAATTCCGTTTGCGTTCAGCTGATGAGAGATTGGCGGCAGCAAGCCCTGTACCATCCACCACAAAACCGTTGTGTCTCTTCTTCCCGCGCCTGCTGAGCTTCCCATGCTTTCGAGACTCTCCCGCTGCCCGATCAGTGTCGTGTCTATTCAGGCAGGCCGCGCTTGGGTAATGATCGGCCCAAATGACCCACTGTGCGTTTGAGGCAAAATCGTTCCCGATTGCTCAATCTTGAAGTTGAGGCAAAATCGGTCCGGATGACCCACTATGCGGTTGAGCAAAGTTGGCTCCCGTTGACCCAATTCGCATTTGAGGAAAGATCGGTCCGGATGACCCACTGTGCGGTTGAGGCATCATCGATCCCGATTGCTCAATTTGGAAATGAGCAAAGATCGATCCCGATGCCTCAGTGTGGAGTTGGGGCAAAATCATGGGATGTGGGTAATAAACCCAGCTCTCCAGCCGGCGACTTCCGCAGGGGTTCGTTCGGCCATTAGCAACCTGAGCCTAACAGCGCCTATGAAGGGATCAAGCGAGGTTTCCCGCAACGCTTACAGATATAGGTGTGCTCCCAGTTCCATTGGAGGCGAGGATAGACCTCGCGGTTATAACGGGCTATCCGACGAAAACTCAGAAGCATCCCGCCAACGCACGCAACACCGAGAAGCAACAGAATTGTGACCGTGTTGCCCAATGCCAGAGCGGACTTAGAATGATTGAGAATGCCGACGAGACCGACGAAGCCCCAAAAGGAGGTAAAGCATATGGGTATTCCCCATAGCAGCAGAGGTCGTCCGTATCCGTGAGGATCTGGCGGTGCAGCGGCTTGAGCAGAAAAGGATTGACTCGTCCCTGAACTGAACGTGCCAGAATAAGCCCGAGTTCCCTGTTGATAGAGGACGGGCGCAGCCACGATGTTCGTGGTCCCGCACTGGTCACATTGATACGGATTCAGCTGCGATACAGATGCCATTCCGTTGCCTCTGACCTGGCGACAGCTTGCGACACCGGTCCCTCCGATTGAGATTTTAGCCCGATTTTCCCAAATTAAGCTACAACGCCAGAAGGATCGAGTCGCGGCGCGCACCCCCCTAACCACGAAACCCATACAGACGATTAGAGATAGAGCGGTTTCCTATTCCGGTCTCCGCCAGGTCATTTGACCGAGTCCGGGTTCCGACCCATTCTCTCACTCGACACGGATGCCCCGAGCAGCCGAGTCCAGGAGAGCAAACCTATGAGAACCGCACTGACCTACTGGGGGCGCTCGCAAGCGTCCGCTCCAACCTCCACGCTCGTCATCCACCGTCCCGACCAAATCAACTGGGTTCGTGTCGCTCTCCAGTTCGCGTTGGGTCTCATCCTGATGAGCAATCTCCTTGCGCCGTTTGCGGCGAGAGCCCAGAACCTCGGAACGTCCCCACAGTTCGGCCAGGCCGTTCAAGGCCAGCAGGCGACCACGGTCGAGGGCACCGTCCTCAACATTGTGAACTGGAGTTGCAACGTCATAGCTCCCGTGATCGCGGTCGCCTGCCTGGGAATCGCAGGATGGCATTTCAAGAGTGGCCGCGGCTATATGGGCTGGGGCGTTACAGGCGTATCCCTGATGGTGATCTCCGGTCTCGGACGCATGGCCGAGGGCTTCATCACGCAAGCACAAGGCATTCAGTAAAGGGAGCGCCGAGCGATGCAACCGCCACAGTTCCTTCTCGACCTGCTGCAACTGCTGCTCGATCTCGCGGTGCCAGCGGCATTCTGCACGCTGGCCGCCGCGGGAGTGAGCCTGCGGCATGAAGGAGGGGTCAACTTCCACGTGAATGGCCGCACGGGCAAGTGGGTTCTGTGGACAATCGTCCTGCTGACGCTTCCGCAACTGTTGTCATGGATCGCGGCGCAAGGCATCAACATTCCGTCCGCGAGCGGGTCGGTGGGCACAAGCTGGCTCGCCGCGATGGAGACGGTCTTCAAGAATTTCGTTAACCAGATCGTTGTCGCAAAACTCGTTCCGGTGATCGCAGCTTATTTCGTCCTGAAGGCAACGCTCGATGGCGCCGCAGGCGAGAATCCGCTCGGCTCCATCGTTGCGGCGCTCTTCCTGATGTCTCTGTCGGCCACCATGCAATTGATGCAGGGCTGGAATTCCGGAGGAGAGTACGCAATGACCGACATGCTGACCTCCCTTTGGAACTATATTGCCGGGCAGATTATGCCGGCCGCGGCGGGACTGGCCTGTGTCGGAGCAGTCATCAACTTTGTCAGGCACAGACCCTGGACCAGGCTGGTCTTCGCCGCGATCTCTTTTCTGAGCTTGAGCGGTCTTCTCGCGCTCTTCCGGGCAATGGCTGCATAAGGAGAAGGTATGAGTCTCGACGGCGCCATCACGAACCTTGCTTCCTGGGCCGGCAACACCATGATGCCCACGATGGCTGGCCTGTTCTTTGCGGGAGCTGTGTATCGCTACAGCAAAGGCGCTCCATTCGAGCAGTTGCTATATGGAGGCTTTGCCTCGTTGATGTGTTCGGGGATGTTGCGCGCCCTGGAAGGCTTCGTTCAGCACACCGGAGCAACGAACGCCGATGTCTTCTGGATGGCAACGATAAGTCTGGCGAACTGGACGGCCAACGTCATCCTGCCCATGTTCGCCTTAACTCAACTCGTGGCGATGGCGCTGCACATGGGCGGAGTAGTTTCTGAGATTTATCCAGGTTCGACCTGGATCAGGAAGTTCATCGCGGCGATTGCTGCGCTGTCGGTTTCGGGCATCATGCGCCTGGCCGAGTCGATGGTGACGCAAGCCCACGGAGTTGGAGGGTAGAACCATGAGTCTCGATCTAACGCCGGTTCATCGCAATCTCCATACCAAAGTGACGTTCCTTGGCCTGGAGTTTGAGGACCTGATTCTGGTGCTTGCGCTAGCTGCTTTGATGAATCTCCTGGCTCACTTCGTTAGCGGCAACGCGCATGTGTTCGGGATACCGCTCAACGTCTTTATGGAGTTCGTCGTGCCGGCGCTGGCCGTGCCGTTTCTCATCCTGTTCAAGTACGGCAGACCGCGCGGTTATCTTACTGACCTGGTCCGCTCGTTCTTCGCTCCGAAGGCCTGGTGCGCACTTGAGCGAGATTCAAAACTGACGCATGCTTACGTGGTCGACGAGGAGGAGTAGTCAAATGCACGCCTCGATGAAAAAGAAGCCAGACGGGTCCGTTGCTCTCGATCTCGATATGGAAGCGGCGCGAGCGATATTTGCGAGTGTCGTCTTTGCAGCCCGATTCAATGAGCGGATCGCTCCCCTGGTCAGGGTCGCGAGAGAGGGTTTGCAACTCGACAGTCGAAAGTCAGTGCGGAGGCTTCAGCCATGCCGATAACGAATGCGGAGCACGACCGGAAGTTGAAGGCACCCGCCGTGTGCGAGCTGCTGCCTCTCCGGGACCTTCCGATTGGCGACAACGTCATGGTTCGCACCAGCGGCGCATTTGTAGCGGGCTATGAACTCAGAGGCGTGCTCGCGTATTTTGCCACCGACGGCGACCGCAACCAGACCAAGGCGATGCTCGAAGCACTGTTTCGCAGCGTTCCCGACGTCAGCATGCGCATTCAGTTTCGCTATGAAATCTCCGAACACCTGGGCGACTTGCTCGACAGCTACATCCACGAACAGCGCACTGAGCAATCGGAGGTGATGGCGCTCGATACCCACCGACTTAGAATGTGGCGGCAGAAGGAGAACAGCGGTGTCTTCTTCGAGAACCGGCTTCATGTGTACCTCAACTGGGATCCTCGTGTTCACGCAAAGCTCTACCACTCAGCGCAACAGAACCGCAGCATTGGTGGATTCACTCTGAGCCAGAATAAGGCCATCCAGCGTTCACGCAAGGAGCATGAAACCTATCTGGCGGAGTTTGAATCCATCCTCCGGGGCATCGAGGGGTCGATGGAGGCGGCCAGCCTCGGGCCCCGGAGACTTGTCACCCAAGAGCTCTTCGAGGAACTAAAGCACGCGCAGCACCCAACGCGGCGCGATCGCCGGCAGTATGTGCCTGGAGAGGAAATGATCGAGTACCGCAGCGCACGGGAGCAGGCAACCGAGGCGAGCATCCTCAATGAAACCGAGACCTATCTGAATATCGATGGGTATCTCTACGCCGTTGTGAGCCTCAAAGAACTTCCAGATGCAACCTTTCCGGGTATGCTGCAGAATTTCTCGACGCTTGGGTTCCCAGTTGTGATCAGCGGGCAGGTCGTGATTCCCGACCAGGTGAAGGTGCTCAAGAGCTACAAGAAGCGCCTCCAGAAGATGACGGCCGCGCAGAAGGATGCGAACGGCAACTTCAAATCCAATCCCGAAGCAGAAGTGGCGCAGGCGCAGCTGATTCAAGTGCAGCGCGACATTATCTCCTCGTCTCTCAAAACGGCCAAACTGAGCCTTTCGGTCGTGGTGCGCACCTCGCAACCGGCTGTCACGCTTCGCGATCTCGAACGGTCTGAGCGGGAACTCGCAAATCGCACGCAAGAGGTTCTGAACGCTTTCACGCATATGAACGGCGCGAAAGCCGTGGCGGAGACGATCGCCAAGCGGCGAATCTTTCTCGGCACTTTCCCGGGGATGGCCGAGGCCGATAAGCGAGACCAGGACATGCTCACGTCGAATGTTGCCGATCTTGTGCCGGTAGAAATGCCGTGGACAGGGACGCGGAGGAGTCCGCTCATTCTGTTCGAGACGCCCTTCCGCCAGCTCATTCCGTTCTCCATGTTCGACCCCGACCTTTCCGACGCTAATGGCCTCTTGATGGCCAAGAGCGGCGGCGGTAAAACGCTCGCTGCGCAGCAGATGCTGCTGATGGCGGCTCGCGCGAATCCCCTCATTTCGATCCTCGAACGCGGCGACTCCTATCAGCCGCTGGTCGAGTTGATGGGCGGCGAGATGATCGAAATGTCGCTCGACTCGGAGCAAACTATCAACCCCTGGGACCTGCCCCGCGGGGAGACCAAGCCCTCGAACGATCAGATTTCGTTTCTGAAGAACCTGACCCGGCACATGCTGGGCGAAAATACGCCGCCCGATCTCGACATCGATCTCCTCGACAGCGTTTTGCTTGAAGCGATCGCTTCCACTTACAAGCGCTGCAGCGCGAAGACCTCGAACCCTATCCCGCTCTTCGGGGATTTGGCTGCTGAACTGGCTCACTGGCAGGACCGGGACCGCAACCAGAAGATCAATGGTATGGCGCAGATGGCCTCGACCAAGCTGCGCGCCTGGGTTGATGAAGGTCCGTATGCTCGCTTGTTCGATCGGCCCACGACGGTTCAGTTGAGCAACCCCTGGCTCTACTTCAACGTCGAGAAGCTGAAGGACGATCCCAGGCTGGAGCGGGCCATGAGCCTGCTGATCGCGCATACGGCCACCTATCGGGCATCGGGGTTCACGGGGCAACCGAGCATTGTTCTGCTCGACGAGTGCTGGGCTCTTCTCGAGTCGCCGATTCTCGCGAGTGTCGTTGTACAACTCTTCCGGACCGCGCGCAAACGCAACGCCAGCGTCTGGGGAATCAGCCAGACACCGGAGGATTTCGTGGGGACTCCGGATCGGCCCAATGAGCATGGCGCCGGCATCGTTAAGAATGCAACCACGAAGATCATCGGCAAGCAGCCCGGCGATATGACAGCGCTGCGGGAGCACGTTCACCTGAACGAAACTGCGCTCAATCAGATCAAGACCTTCGCTCACCCGAAGAAGGGACACAGCGCTGAGTTTCTTATAGCGATCGGGGAAAAAGCGGAATCGACGCACGCAATTCGGATCGTTCCGAGCGCCGTGGACTACTGGATCACGACCACCTATCCGCGGGAGCGAAGTTTCCGAAAGTGGTGGCTGCGCCGGCACGGGCAGCTGCCGCTGATCCAGGCTTACGAGGAGCTTGCCGCACAATATCCGCGCGGGCTGGCGGAATTGGCGCCGCTGCCGGTTGAACTCTCAGGCGAGGTTCAGGAGGTAATTGTGCAATGAAACAGAATGTTCGCAAACCGGATGAAGCATCGTTGCTGAACGGTGTTCCATACGCAGAAGAGGCGGCCGCTCCGGGCGCAACCGAGGATCGGCGCCGTCGCTCGAAATGGCTGGCTGCCGCGTTCGTCCTCGGCATCGCAATGATTCTACCCGTGCGCGCGCACGCTGGGATTTTCGATGTATTCAAAGAGATTTTCGGCACGATTCAGAACGACATCGGTAGTTCGCTGAGCCAAATCAACCAGGTCGTCCAGCAAGTGCAGAAGCTCTACCAGACAACAGTTGCCCCCCTCGCGGCACTCAACCAGGCCCGGGGATTTGTCGCGAACTCTGCCAGCAATTTTCGCGGGCAGATGAATCAGATATTCAACACGCAATTTACGAGCGCGGTCACGCCAGGGCCCCAACAATTCGAGAGCATTCTACACAGCCGGCTATCGGCGCAAATTCCGGCCTTGCAGGCCAGCTTCACGACGAACTATGGGGCGATCCCGCAG
>JBAWCO010000100.1:0-5246 GCA_049590315.1 Occallatibacter sp.
GTCGTGACTTCGGTCAAGAACATTGTTCTTGTTCATGGAGCATGGGCTGACGGGTCGAGCTGGTCAAAACTCATTCCGCTGCTTGAAGCCAAGGGATTCCACGTTGTTGCCGTTCAACATCCCCTGACTTCGATCGCGGAAGATGTAGCGGCCACGAATCGCATCATTGATGCCCAGGACGGGCCCGTACTTCTGGTCGGGCACTCTTATGGGGGCGCCATTATCACCGAAGCCGGAAACAACCCTAAGGTCGCGGGGCTAGTATATGTCGCGGCCTTTGCCCCGGATGAAGGAGAAACTCTGGCTGGCTTGGCAAAGCCATACGGGCCGACTCCCGCCTTCGCCGAGATCAAGCCGATCGATGGCGGCTTCCTGCTTTTGACTTCGACGGGTATCTCGGAAGACTTTGCTCAAGATCTTTCGCCCGACGAAAAGAAAGTACTGCTCGCAACTCAGGGTGCCACGCAAGGGGCGATTCTGGGAACGCCAATTACAACTGCAGCATGGCACACCAAGCCGAGTTGGTTTGTCATTGCATCGAACGATCGGACAATCTCGCCCGAGCAGGAGAAGGCTACCGCGAAGCGAATGAATGCGAAGACGCTCACGCTTCCTACGAGCCACGTCGCAATGTTGGCAAAGCCGAAGGAAGTTTCGGAGTTTATTAGTAAGGCCGCCGCATCGTTTAACACAACGGCTTCGGTCGGCACAAATTAGCTGAGCGCGAAAGAGCCCGGCGTGATGGCTGGCACAGAGTTGCGCTCTTTGCCAGCTGCTCTATGGAGATGATTTCGCCTGGACATTTTGCCCAAGATCAAAGGAGATTGCGATATGAACACCATTACAGTGAAAGACGGCACGCAGATTTTCTACAAGGATTGGGGGACTGGCCAGCCTCTCTTCTTTCATCATGGCTGGCCACTGAGCGCGGATGACTGGGACACTCAGATGATGTTCTTTCTCGAGCGTGGTTTTCGGGTGGTCGCCCACGACCGTCGAGGCCATGGGCGCTCAACACAAAGATTTCTCGGTCACGATATGGACACCTATGCCGCCGACGTGGCAGAGCTCGTGGAGCATCTTGACCTCAAAAATTCTGTCCATATCGGGCACTCTACTGGCGGCGGCGAGGTAACGCGATATGTCGCGCGCCATGGAAAAGGTCGAGTCGTCAAGGCCGTTCTGATCAGCTCAATACCTCCCACGTTCATGCAATCAGCCACGAACCCCGATGGAGTTCCCAAGGAGGTTGTCGATGGCATCCGCAACGGAACTGCATACAATCGCGCACAGTTTTACAAAGACATCACCATTCCGTTCTACGGGTTCAATCGCCCTGGCGCGGTCGTGTCGGAAGGAATTCGCGAGAACTGGTGGCGTCAGGGTATGATGGGCGCCGCAACGGCGCACTATCAGTGTGTCAAGGTCCTCTCCGAAACCGAATTCTACGACGATCTCAAAATGATCGACATTCCTGTGCTGGTGATGCACGGAGAGGATGATCAAATATGCCCATTTCCCACGACAGGCGCGAGATCGGTCAAACTCCTCAAGCACGGCACCCTGAAATCCTATCCAGGTCTCCCGCACGGGATGCCGACTACGCATGCAGACCAGATCAACGCTGACTTGCTTGCCTTCATCAGGTCGTAGTTAGGGTGAGTTCGGCGGCAGTTTGGGATTCCGGTGAACCTGCCGCTCTCACTTCACCGGTCGATTGGTCTTAGCCTACCGAAATGACTATATGGGCGGAGAAACCATCGCTCCAGAACTCTCCGTTTGTCGGATGACACACCGCTGCGCAGAGGATCGAGGAGATTCCATAGCCGATAGTCGATCAAAGCCAGGCAAAATCAGAACCCTGAACAACGCGATATCACTCCCACCAGTTGCGCGTCGCAAAGTGGGGGAGGGTCTCCGAACGTTGCTCGCAGATGTTGTCACTCTTCATTTGAAGACGAAGAACTTTCGTTGGCACATGACCGGCCTCCATTTTCGCGACTACCATCTACTTCTAGACGAGCAAGCAGATCAACTATTTGCGATGAGTGACGTCATCGCCGAGCGAACTCGTAAGCTTGGGGAACCGACGATTCATTCCGACGGAGAGATCGCACGGCTGCAACGCTTGCCCGACAGTGACCGCGAAAGAATTGTTCCGACGGAGATGCTGAGAATTCTCAGGAACGACAATGACCAACTCTCATCCTTCATTAGAGATGCGCTCGTCATGTGCGAGCATGTCACTGATATGGCCACTGCAAGTTTTCTTGAGAACTGGATCGATGAAACTAAGCGGCGCTCCTGGTTCTTTTCTGCCACGCTTGAATAGTCGCGCCGCGAGCATGAGGTCTGATGTCCAAAACGGTCGGGAGAACCTTATGGATTCCGAAACGAATCATCGAGATCCACCGCCCAGCGGGCAAGAGTCTTCCGTCGAAGATTGGCAAGCAAAGGTCGACCGCCTTCAGGAACTCATCTGCATACTCTTGATGAAGAATCAGACCATGAGGACGGCCTTGCTGACCGAAATGAGAAAGGAAACAAATATAGGTACCGTCTAGATCTCTCAATCTCCGTCTCGGTCCCGCGCCAAATTACCGATACTATCTTCCGTTTTGCTCTAACGGCAGAGGTCAACGACCACATGGCCCTGTAGTCACCTTCGCGGACAGTTGGCTTTCAGGCTTGAACGAGGCAGCTCCAACACGAGGACTTTGCCTACCCAGATGAATTCGTATCGTATGCTTCAATCTTGTCGTTCTGGTCACATTATGCTTCAAGACCAAGCCCGCAGTTGAGGGTGAGACTGAAAGCAAGGAACTTCCGGTGGCCGGATTAAGGTTCAACTGACGAGAAGATCTACGTGACCAACCGGAATTCTCGTCGTGCGGTTGCCACAGCAGTAGAAGCCTCCGCCCAATTGCTTCTTTGACTGAGCAGACTTCTCACCTGCTTGATCGTCGGGAATCTGCCTTCGCCTTGCATGTTCTGGATGATTTGGCGCACTTCTCTTTGAAGCTGTTCCTTACGGCGCACTGAAGTGTCTGCGCGAGCGTCACGGTATCTTGCTCGGATCGAAGCACACTCTCGGGGACACAGCTTCTCGATAATATGTTCCGGCGTGTTCAACGTCTTGCACAAGCTGGCCAGCGAGGCAGCCGGTACATCCGAGAGAGCCGACCGTAGGGCATTTGTCAGCTCCAGTATCTTTTGGCGACGATGCATGAGCCGCCGCGTCATGACTTCCTCACAGAGAAGCGGAAAGTGGTTATTGAGAACGGTTGAACATGAATAGCCCAATCGTTTCCGCAATTCGTCAAGAGAAGGAGGAGGCTCATCATTCAACGCGTTACGTAGAGCGCGTTCCATTGTGGAGATCCGCGCTTCATTGTTCTTCTTGATCTTTCGCCTGACGGCACTGCATAGCTCCGGAAATTTGTTCTGGATGTAGCCTTCATTGACGTACCCGAGATCGACCGCAAGCTGGTACAAAGGACGTGGGTTGTTCTCGAAGAGTGATTGCTCCAACATGACCCGGATGTCGGCCTGTTTGCAAATTCTCGCGGCGCCAGGGTTGCGCCACCAGTGTGTTCGACCCGACTTGCGATAGTTAGCGGCAAGCTGCTTCGATAGCGTCTTATCTACGTCGCGAAGCCCTTCCACTCCCTTGTAGTCCAGTCTCCGGGCTATCTCGGACAGGGACGGTGGTGGCTGTTCATGTAATGCCTCTCGCATGGCAGCCCGTACTTGATCGCGAGATCGGGCAAGAGGAACCCGACAGCCCTTACGGCTGGTCTGAAGAGTCTGTTTCAACCGATCCCACGTACCGGCGTCAACAACAGGAAGGCTTGTGAGGAAGGTGGCTAAAGCAGTATCAGCTTGATGGCAAATCTGGAGCAGCGTGCCAAGCTCAGGTAATCCCTTTCCATTGGTCAAATAGTCAAGCCCAGGTCTCGATAGTTGAACCACTTCGGCGAACGCGAGCACATTGCCTTCAGCAACGCATTCTATGCAGGCTCGAAGGTTTGCCTTGAGAGCCACGCCCGAGACGTTCAACTGCGGCGATGCAGCCAGTAATTCGGCAACGGCTTTAGTGCGCCACACCTCTGCGTGCGATCGTGCCTGCTTATCGAACTGATCCACGGGCTTATGTTTCTCACTATGGCCGAGCCATTGCAGACATTTCGAACAGTATCCAGGGCGTGTATAGGTGCCCAGCGGAGACATCGTCTCATGGCAGTATGGGCAGACTTCTTCCAATGGACAGCCATGACGCAGGCAGACCGTAGCCGATCTGATAGTCCATAAAAGTGGTTCATAGACTATGGTTCCGGCGCATCTCCAGTCCTCATAACAGGCGGGGCACCACGAGCGTGTGGGCCGAAATAGACCACCGCGAGAAAGGACATCTTCAAACGGCAATAGCGTTAGAAACCGAAGTTTGGTCTGATGAGTTGCTCTTTCCAAAGCGCCAACCCACCTGCTGGCACTCTCTCCCCAGCCGTTGGCCGAACATGCTCGTCCGCGAAAACCGTGAGACTTCGTTGTTCCATCTCGCGGCACGAAAGGTCCGAACGGGCGCCGAGGTTTCGAACTGACGAGTAAGAGTTCGCGACCTACCAAGTTGCCCACTGAAACTGCGTGGGCATCAGCCAAGCGGCTTACATAGCCCGTAAGACTTTCCACAAACATCGAACCTATTCCAATCGGCGTCAATGAATAGAGGTGACTGCGTGGCGGCAGGGCTACTGGTTCGCAGTCCCAACACTCAAACTGCGGGGCTAGTCCCATATGTCCCTCATGGGCAAGCAATCGCGTCGCGCATTGGTCTACGCAACCCTGGAGTTCTGCGTTGCCCGCGCGGCAGCGGGATTTCACCTTCGCTCGCTCCGTGGTCCGCGGTAACATCATTATGCCTCGCTCCTGAGACGCTCAGGCCAAGACGAGTTCGCAGGCGTGCGCGTTCCCCAGAAGTTTCGAGCAGCCTTAGCTCACCTTCCAGCGCTTCTGAAAGCATTTTGTCGCATTGGGCAACACTCAGTGCATGTGATTCCAAATCTCTAAGCTTCAGAACGCTGGCGTCTCTTCTGAGCGCGGCAGTGAGAGCCCGCAGCAGCCACTCTTTGAGCACCCCCACGCACCCAATGCTCCGCTCATACAGATACTCCCACTCGCTCACCAAGTCGGGTGGCTCGGACAGTGGAAGATGCAACTCGAACGAATGTAGGACGGTCCTGAACGCC
>JBAWCO010000101.1:0-2340 GCA_049590315.1 Occallatibacter sp.
ACCATGAATCGCCCACGAAGGTTTCCACCTACGCGTATGTGAACCCGGTTGTCGCCGTGATTTTGGGGTATCTACTCGTGGGCGAACCGCTCGGAACTCGAACAATTCTAGGAACTTTGCTGGTTCTCATCAGCGTAGTGGTCATCACCACCACGCGCCAAAAGAAGCCCTCTGCCCTTAGGGTGAAGGATCCAGCTTCGGTCCGCTGAGCGCCACGGAAAGAAAAACCGTCTCTAGGTGCCGAATAAGCGCAACATAAATACACTATTTGCCGATACTAGACTGGAAAGGAAGCGCTCCTAGTGGACGACACCTCTGAGAAAGCCAAAAGACTCGACAGCCTCACCCGCTTGCGGCCCAACATTGAATTCCAGGTTGACGGCACCATCGTAAGCGCCAATCCGCTTTTTCTCGAACTGATGCTCTGCAAGCTCGACGAGATCAAGGGGAGAAACCAAAGCATTTTCCTCTACGACTCCGATCGCAACAGCCCGGAAGAAACACAACTATGGGCGGAACTTGCCAAAGGAGTGGCACGCGCCGGTGAATATAGGTGGGTCGCAGGCGATGGCAAACCGAGATGGTTGGCATTGAACTTTTACCCCATTGAGGGCGTTCACGGCAAAGTAGATCGCGTGCTCCTCTTCGCCACCGACATTACTGGCCGCAAGATGCACGAGAGCGATTTCGCCGGCCAGATAGCGGCCATCAGGAGAGCCCAGCCCGTAAGCGAATACGACATGAAAGGCACGATCCTCGACGTAAACGAGAATTTTGAAATGCTCTTGGGTTACAGTCGTGCTGAATTAATCGGCAAACACGTCAGCATGTTCGTAGACGAGGTGACCAGGAGAAGTCCCGAATATCAGGCGGCGCTTGAGGCGCTCTGGCAGAAGCTCAACCGAGGCGAATTCTGTCAAGGTGAGGCCAGGCGATCTACAAAGCAAGGCAAGGAGATATGGATCCAATACTCTTACAATCCAATTCTCGATCTCAACAACAAGCCGTACAAGGTGGTGAATTACTTCGCGGAGATCACCCGCAGAGTGAAGGCGAGCCAGGAAGCAGCGCGAATTGCGGAAGCCCTGGCGAATGTTGCCCGAGAACTTACCACCACCAGCCAGAACACCTCACAGATCGTGAGCAGACTTAGCGCATCCAGCGCCGAGATCAGCGAAGTCGTTAAAGCGATTTCCGCTATCGCCAGCCAAACCAATATGCTCGCCTTGAATGCGACCATTGAGGCTGCTCGCGCCGGTGAGGCCGGCAAGGGTTTCGCAGTCGTCGCAACCGAGGTCAAGGAGTTGGCCAAGCAAACGGCAGCCGCGACCGGGGAAATCGGACACAAGATTGAAGTTGCCCAGGAAGACACCAGGGATGCAGTCTCAGCCATTGCTAAGATCAGTAAAGTGGTCGAACAAGTCAACCACATTGCAGGCGCGATTGGGGCGACCTTCAAGGACCAGAGCGCCTCAGCCGGACGTTAGGCACCCTGCGATTCGACCTGGGCATCGGGCACGCGGCGTTGGGACAGAATGCGGCTGAATTCTCTGCAAACTTCCTTGAGATTTGCTGAGCGTGCGAGCCGGCTCGCAAACAAAGGCTAGCTCGCAATCCCTTGAGACTCTCGCCCCATCTCGATGGACGCCGCTACACGTCGAACTTGCGCATATACTCGGCATCGAGTCGCAGCGCTTCAATCACATCCATGTCGAACTCCTCCTGTTCCACAAAGTAGTGTTTCAGCCCCGTCGCCGCCCGCAGAATCGGCTTGTAATCCACCACCCCCCGGCCCATCACCGTTGAGTGGAATTTTCCATTCGCCTCACGCGCCATGTCTTTTACATGCAGCAGCGGGAACCGTTCCGGCGTCTTGCCCAGGTAGTCCACTGGGTTGCGCCCCGCGGCGACAACCCATCCGCAATCCATCTCGAAGAACACCAGTTTTGGGTCAGTCAGCTTCAGCAGCTCATCGTAAAACACAACTCCGCCTTCAGTTCCGAACTCCGGCGTGTGGTTGTGGTAACCGAAGCTCATCCCCGCGGCGTTCACCTTCTCGCCTATCTTGTTCAGCTCGCCCGCGGTCCAGCGCCAGTCATCCAGCGTCAGCGGCCCTTTCGCCGTCGGATCACGATGCATCGCCGATGGGCAGACAATGTAGTCGAGCCCCAACGCGTGCCCGTACTCGATCAGTTGGTCCAACTGGGGTTTCAACAAATGCATTGGATGATGCGTGCTGACACAGCGCAGCCCCGCCACATCCATCGCTTTCCTGAACTCCGCCGCGGGCTTGTCGAAGTACCCCGCCGCTTCAACCTCCGTGTATCCGTCCGCCTTCAC
>JBAWCO010000102.1:0-9514 GCA_049590315.1 Occallatibacter sp.
CCGCTCTTCCGATGCCCGTGAAAGTGCGGCTCAGACCAATTCCCATTTCAATTCGTTGAATAAAACACTCAACTTCACCGTTCCTCGCATGGAATGACTTTTTCCACCACAGAATGATCCCGTCTCAGGACCCCGTGAATCTAAGCTGGATAGGTCGAGCTTGTGAAGAATTCGGCGGTTCCCAAGAGAACGCCGATCCAACGATTCCATGTCGAAAAGGCAACAGCCGAAAGGAATATCAAAAATGCCGGCAAAGGCGACAAAAGCTGCTAAAGACCTCGGGGGCAAACCTCTAACTAAACTCAAAACCTGGAAGGCCCTGAAAACACACCACGGCCAGATTCAAAGTTTGCACCTGCGCGATCTCTTCGCGAATGACCCGGAACGCGGCACTCGCCTGACGGTCGAAGCGCTGGGCCTGTTCTTCGACTACTCGAAGAATCGCATCAACGATGAAACCGTCAAGCTTCTGATGGAGTTGGCGCGCGAGTCCGGCCTCCAGTCGCACATCGACGCCATGTTTCGCGGCGATAAGATCAACTTCACCGAAGGCCGAGCCGTGCTGCACGTCGCCCTGCGCGCACCCAAAGGCGAAGTCATCCTTGTCGATGGCAAAGATGCAGTTCCCGATGTTCATGAGGTCCTGGACCGGATGGCAGCGTTCTCCAATCGCGTCCGCAGCGGAGAATGGAAGGGGCACACCGGCAAGCGAATTCGCAACGTGATCAATATCGGCATCGGCGGCTCGGACCTGGGGCCGGTCATGGCCTACGAGGCGCTCAAGCATTACAGCCAACGCGACATGACTTTCCGATTCGTCTCCAACGTCGACGGCACAGACTTTGCGGAAGCGGTCATCGACCTCGACCCAGCAGAGACGCTCTTCATCGTTTCTTCAAAGACCTTCACCACCCTCGAAACCATCACCAACGCGCAATCGGCTCGCGACTGGTCAGTGAAGGGCCTCGGCGGTGACGAATCGTCAGTCGCCAAGCACTTCGTCGCCGTTTCCACCAATGCAGCAGGCGTTTCGAAGTTCGGTATCGACACCGCAAACATGTTCGGCTTCTGGGATTGGGTCGGCGGGCGCTACTCCATGGATTCGGCCATCGGCCTGGCAACGATGCTGGCCATCGGACCCGAAAATTTCCATGCCATGCTCGACGGCTTTCACCAGATGGACGAGCATTTCCGCACCACATCCTTCGAGCGCAATCTGCCTGTGCTTCTCGGCCTGCTGGGCCTCTGGTATACCGATTTCTTCGGCGCGCAAACGGTGGCCGTGCTGCCCTATGAGCAGTATTTGAAGCGCTTCCCTGCCTACCTGCAGCAGTTGACCATGGAGAGCAACGGCAAGCACGTCACCATTACCGGCGCCGAAGTCGATTACGCGACGGGTCCCATCTACTGGGGTGAGCCAGGCACCAATGGTCAGCACTCCTTCTATCAACTCATCCATCAAGGCACCAGGCTCATCCCGTGCGACTTTATCGGTTTCGGCAAATCGCTCAATCCCCTCGGCCGTCATCACGACATGCTGCTCGCCAATGTCTTTGCGCAGAGCGAAGCTCTGGCATTCGGCAAGACGCCAGAGCAGGTGAAAGCTGAAGGAACTGCGGATTGGCTTGTGCCCCATCGCGTCTTCGAAGGCAACCGCCCATCGAACACCATCCTCGCCGAAAGTCTCACGCCGGAAATCCTCGGCAAACTCATTGCGCTTTACGAGCACAGTGTCTTCACCCAAGGCATCATCTGGCAGATCAATTCCTTCGACCAGTGGGGCGTGGAACTCGGCAAAGTGCTGGCACAGCGCATCATTCCTGAACTCGAAAGCCCCACCGACCCAGCTCTCAAGCACGATAGCTCAACGAACAACTTGATTCGTCGTTACCGCAAACTCAAGGAGTAAGCATGACCATTCGTGGCTATCAGAAGCCGTTGTACTTCCTGCCCTTTGACCATCGCGGCTCGTTTGAAACAGGAATGTTCGGCTGGAAGGGTGCGCTCACCGCTGACCAAACCGCGCAGATCGCCGCAGCCAAGCAGGTGATTTACGACGGCTTCCTGCAGGCTATTGCGGACGGAGTGCCCAAAGAGAAAGCAGCCATCCTTGTGGATGAGCAGTTCGGCGCTGCCATTCTGCGCGATGCCGCGTCGAAGGGCTACACCTTCGCCTGCTCCGCGGAAAAGAGCGGCCAGGAGGAATTTGACCTCGAGTATGGAGAAGACTTTGCCGCGCACATCGAAGCCTTTCATCCCACCTTCTCAAAGGTGCTGGTTCGCTATAACCCGGAGGGCGATCAGGCGCTGAACAAAGAACAGGCAGCGCGGCTCAAGCGGCTTTCCGATTACCTGCATGCCGCAAATCGCAGCCTCTTCCTGTTTGAGCTTCTGGTGCCCGCTGAGAAAGCGCAGCTCGCCAAAGTGAACGGTGACAAGAAAGCGTATGACCTGGAAATTCGTCCGCAAATGATGGTCGGGACCATTCAGGAGTTGCAAAATGCGGGCGTCGAGCCCGACGTGTGGAAGATTGAAGGCCTGGATCGCCGCGAAGACTGCGAACAGATCGTCAAGGTGGCGAAGGCCGGCGGACGCGACACAGTCGGCTGCATCATCCTCGGCCGCGGCGAGAACGATGAGAAGGTGAGCGAATGGCTGGCCACGGCGGCCAGCGTTCCCGGATTCATCGGCTTCGCCGTCGGCCGCACCGACTTCTGGGATCCTCTCGTTGCCTGGCGCGACAAGAAGACCACGCGCGAAGCCGCTGTAGACCAGATCGCCAATCGCTATCGCGAATTCGTAAACACTTTCGAGGGTGCCCGCGTTTAGACCGGCAGCAGATCAAAAAGATGCCCCGCGAGCGGCCGATTCACTGGCCCTCCGGTGACGTGTGCGGTAGACTTGAAGTCAGTGCAGAAATTGATGGGAAACTCGTCGGTCGCAATGCCCGCAGCGTTTTCCTAATTCGCCACGACTCACCGTTCTGAGACGCGGCAAAGCTCGGCAAGCCCGAGGTCAGTTTCTTCACGAAGTGGCTGCCAACGCCGAAATTGTCGTTCAAAGGCCGGGAAGATTTGTATGCTGCAACCTGACGATTCAGCAGGCTGCAGTTGGTGAGAGCTCGTAGCTCAGTAGGTAGAGCAACGCCCTTTTAAGGCGTGGGTCCTGGGTTCGATCCCCAGCGAGCTCACCATTCAAAATAAATACCTTAAGCGAAACGTCTTTGAGACCGTAAAAGGCTGCTTTGATACGAAAGTGATACCGGCGTGTCCCCTGCGGTGACTCAGTTGACTCGAAACGCGGGTTTCGGCTGCGGTACCGCCAAAGGGTCGGGGCGACCTGGGCAAAGATGTTGAACTGGATTCGTCGACAAGAGACTCAGGAGCCGTCGCGGTATCATGCTGCGCAGCAACAATCGCCGGCCCAATCGGAATGAGAGATGCTTACCTGCGCTTTCTTGCTTCTTTGGTGGTCTGCGCGGTGACTCGGTGCAAGTCCTCGCGGGCACCCTTCCCTCTGGCGGGCCAACGTTCGCTATGAACCTCTTCAATCACCATTCCTGACCCGTTCTTGCACGGTTCGGTTGCATTGGCCTGGCATTTCGGGCATCTGTGCCCAAGAGATAGGATTTCCATAGCCTGCACCTCATCCGATCAAATGATCGGATCTGTTGCACACAGCACTACAACACTATTCCTCTTCTCGCATTGCGCTAATGACGCACAAAGCAATCGGTCGCGGATCACTTACGCGTTGGCATCTCGGAATGCAAACCAGTAATACCTTCGCCAGCAAAACATGCAGCGAACCGGCCGCAGCGCAAACATGCTGAGCAGACTGTCGAACGAACGCAGCTCCGCCTGCTTGAATTGGAGCGAATTGCAGGAAGGGCACTCGTGCCTGATCCAGAGCATACGCGGCACCCAGTTGGGCCACTGCCGGCTTGAAAAGTTCATTTCAATTTCTCCTTGCGCCCCGCCCCAGGTCGTGCTCCCGGGTCGTGCCCTCCGGCAAGCTGGAATTCGCTTCCAACCATGAAAGTAGCGAGCGGATGCTGCCCGTGGCCAGCGCCATGCAAGAATCTGAAGCCCCGTAATACAAGTAGATAGTATCCCCATCCTCGCCGATTGTCTGTCCGCACGGAAACACCACATCCTTGACGTCTCCGCTGCGCTCATATGCCGCTTCAGGACCGAACACCCAGGAGTCTCCGCGTTGTAGACAAATCTCCGGCTTCGCCAAGTCAAAGAGTGCCAGGCCCAGACGATAGATGCTTCCAGATGCTGTTTGCCGGACGCCGTGGTAAATCGTCAACCACCCTTTTTCCGTTTCAATTGGCGGAGAGCATAGGCCGATCTTGTTCGCATCCCACCATCCACCGCGGCGGGCTTCGAGGATGATCTTGTGGCTTCCCCAATGACGAAGGTCTGGCGAGTAGCAGATCCACATGTGCGCGCCCAGCGTTGTCACTGGTCGGTGAATCATTGCCCAATTGCCGCCGATTCTTCTGGGCAGTAGAGCTGCGTCCTTGTCCTCCGGTTGCATGACGACCCCATATCTATCGAAGCTTCTGAAGTCTTTCGTCATTGCCAAGGAGACACCAGGTCCCCCTCGTGAAAAAGATGTATACACCACCGCATATTGTTCAAGTTCCGGAACATAGGTGATGCGCGGATCTTCGATTCCCCAAATCTCTTCTGGGTATTCGAGCGGGCTCGCCTGCAAAGTCGGTTGAGGATCGATACGCCAGTCGTCGATTCCGTTGGCCGAACGCGCGGCACAGAGATGGGAAAGGCCTCGCCGGTCTTCCACGCGACAAAGGAGTAATGTGTCACCGTCGGGCAGCCGTACAGCCCCTGCGTTCATGACGCTGTTAATCGGATAGGGCCAGTTTTCGCGGCTGAGAATCGGATTACCGGAATGACGCTTGAACAAGGGCTGATCAATACAAGCTCCCGCTTTGCGCTGGTCAAGGTCCACCGAATCGGGCGATTCAACGGAAGGAACAATTGGATTCAAACAGTGACACTCATTTCCTGATGCAGTTCATCTGCGCTTGCTACCTTAGCTGCCTGCATTTCGAGCAGCGCCATCAGGAACGAAAGCGTTGATTCCGCTCCCTGATTTTCGTTGATACGGTCGGGATGAAGGCCATCTTTGCAACCTCCCGTGGCCGCGTCATAAAGAGGCACCTGCAAGTCGTTCTTGCCGAGAAACCAGCGGAAGACACGCTCCGCCTCCTCAAACCACAGTCCTTCTTCCGTCAGCCGATAAACCTCAAGGCAAGCGGAGACTGTTGCGCAAGCTTCCACAGGCTGTTGATCGAAGCGTGCCTTTTCGCATCCTTCGATAAAGAAGCCGTTGGATCCGATAGGAACGAACGTTTCTGCATCGTCCCGGTGCTGCTCTGCAACAAGCCACTTGAGGGAATCCATTCCCGCTTCGATCATACGCTGATTGCCGCTTCGCCATCCGGCCAGGATCAGCGCCTGCGAGAGTCTTGCATTCGAGTAAGAGAGGCTCTTCTCAAACCACTTCCACGTTGTGGAGTGACTGCGCTCATAGATATCGAGTAGCCGATTCGCAAGCGTATTGCGAATTGCCTGGACGGCCCTGTCTCCAGGGAACCAGTCCAGATAGGCCTGCATTCCCAGAATGGAGAACGCCCATGCACGCGGACTGGTAAACGCAAGCGTTGCCGGCACTGCCGCTTCGAAAAGCCTTCCAGCCGCACCTCGCAAGCCGGCTTCCCGCGATTGTCCAAGTACCTTTCCGAGGGACCACAAGGCACGGCCATGGCTGTCGTCCGATCCAACATCTTCCAACCATCTGCGATCATAACCAAGGAAGTTTCTGAATCTCCCATTATCTGTGTTGAAAGCCAGCCATAAGAAGGCTAAGTAACGATGCGAGAGGTTCGAATATTCATGCCTTGCCGCAAGCGTCGGATTCTCATCCAAGACAGACGACACGATGAGCGCACGCGCATTGTCGTCGGTCGTATAACCTTCGCTTGAATTAGGAATGGAGAAGATGGCATGCTGCAGAATGCCCGTGTCGTCGGTCATGTTTAACATATGAGTGGTGTTCAATGCTGGCAGGCTATCGAGGGCGGTTGTTGCCCCATCGTCCTTCCTAGCTGCCCTGGGCTGCAAAGAACGCTCGAACCGAGCACGCTGAAAACTCGCCATATACTTCCGCGCCGTCTTAGGCCATATTGTTTCGCGTGAATGGAGATAGGCCCGTTTCCGCATGGCGTGCCGCTCCCCGTCGTTGTCCAGAAGCCGAAGTACCGCCTCTGCAATGGCATCCGGATTCTCGAACGGAACAATCACGCCTCTTTGATCGGCCAGCAATTCCTTCGCGTGCCAATACGGCGTGGAGATGATCGCCTTCCCTGCGCCAAGCGCAATGGCCAGCGTACCGGAAACGATCTGCGCCTCCTGCCGGTAGGGTGTAACGTAAATATCCGCTGCGCCTACATGCTCCACCAATTCCTCTGCGCTGACAAAGCGATTGAAGAGGATCAGGTTGGAAGAAACGCCAAGCTCTAGCGCCAGGGTCTGCAATTCCTCGCGATAACGCTCGCCATCGCGCCGCCGAATGTGCGGATGAGTCGCTCCCGAGACGATATACACCACATTTGGATGTTTTGCGAGAATCGCGGGCAAAGCCCGGATCACGTTCTCAATTCCCTTGTTCGGCGACAGCAAGCCAAACGTTAGCAGAACCGATTTCCCTTCGGCACCGAAGCGATCTTTAAAGTAATTGGGATCCATGAACTGAAAATCGGGCACCCCATGTGGGATGATGTCGATCTTCTCGTTCGCAACCGCATATACCTCGCGCAAGAATTGCGCCGCCTGCTCGCTCATGACAACCACGCGATCGGAAAGCCGCGTGATCTCCTCCAGCACCAGGCGCTGATTCACATCTGGTTCCCTTAGAACCGTGTGGAGCGTTGTCACGACTGGCATTTTCAATTTGCGCAGCAACGCAAGAATATGGCTGCCCGCGATCCCGCCATAGATGCCGTACTCATGCTGTAAACACACCAGATCGTTGCCATTGAAATTGAGGAATTCCGCGGCCCGTTCATAGGAGGCAAGATCCTCTTGCTCTAATTCCAAACGCACTTGTTCTGGATACTCGTAGCTTGAATCCGGGTCATTGACAGGAATGGCAAACAGCCGCCCGCCGCCGTATTCGGTCGCGAGCGCTGTGCATAGGTCCGTCGTGAATGTGGCAATACCGCACTGGCGGGGCAGATAGTTTCCAACAAACGCAATGCGTGTGGGCAAAGGCAGGCTGCAACTCTTCTGTGCAACAGACAAAGAGAATGCCGGTGGAACGGAACCGGGCAAAGCTTCGTGATTTTTCGTTTCAATGAGAGACAAGTGGGTCCTACTTTCGCCTTTGTCGACGCGGTGCATGCCGTCTCTATGCAGATCCATTTTCAAAAGAGAGTTGTCCGCCTCGTAACTGGTTCGGCTTCCTGCGAACAACGCGCACCTCGAGCGAAGGTGGCTCAGGAAGCTGCGTTCCCTCAGCTAGGCCCGGCGATGTCTGACCTTATATCTGGAGAGCGTGAAGGCTCATTTTGACAGAGGGACTGGTCCACTTGAGGAGTGCTCAGTGGAGAAGTCTTCAGCAAAGTCCTGAGCATTCGTCTTTGGGTCGACCGTCTTCGTGGCCGAGATGACCATGACATCGGGGCGAGTCGGGCGCAAGGCCCCAGTCCGTCGTATCGCTCGCTTGGCAGCGAAATGCTTCTCGACGTCAATTTTCTTGATAAGGATCATGGCCTCTCCTATCGTTCGGTTGAATGCTTCAACGGTGCTCGTCTGGAGCGACGCCTGGAGGGCTGAAGGCGAGAAGAGAAATAACTAACTGCTTTCTTAACGTTACACCTAAATTCATTCGCGCGTATGTGTGCCCCGTAAAACGCGGCGCTCAAATTCGACCAAGAAGCAGAAGCACCAAGACGATCACTAGAACCAGCCCTAACCCTCCGCTCGGATAATAGCCCCAGCTTCTGCTATGAGACCAACGCGGCAAAGCGCCAAAGAGCGCCAACAGTAGAATCACAATCAAAATGGTTCCAAGCATGTGTCACTGCTCCTTTTTCATTTCGCGTAAATGCGCTGAATGTACGCTGCGGCCCCTTTCGAGACCGCAGAGATCAGGATCACCCAGATTAGTTAGCGCAAGCTTCCTGTCGTTACATTGACAGGGCTTCCAATCGCGTCGCCGGATACAACAAGCTCAACCCGACGATTTTCCTGACGGCCACCGGAGTTCTCATTGGACGCAACCGGTGAGGAATTACCGAAGCCCTTTGCGCTTACCGAGTTATTCGATACACCCTGTTCAACCAGGTAGTCGCGCACTGATCCCGCGCGGTTTTCTGATAGCGTCTGATTCATATCGTCGCCGCCGACATTATCGGTATATCCGCCGACCTCAATGTTGAGGGTTGGATAGGCAATCAGAATTCCAGCAACCTTTGCCAGCTTCTCTCGCGCCCCGGGCTTCAATGAGAATTTCCCAGTGTCGAACAGCACATCGGACATGCTGACGATAAGCCCACGAGCACTATCGCGTGTCGCAAGAATCTTGTTGAGCTGCTCTGACAATTGCGCGCGCATTGCCACCTTATCGATATCTGCCTGGTGAGCGCTCTGCTGAGCTTGCTGCGCAATCAAGCGAGCTTGGTCGGCATCCGCCTGCGCCGCGGTGACTGCAGCGGCCGATGATGCCTGGTTCGTCGCCATATCGGCCTGTGCCTTTGCCGCATCGGCTTGCGCCTTTGCTGCATCACGTTCGGCCTTTTCCTTCATGCGGGTCGCGTCGTCGGCTTGCATTTGCGACTTTGCTTGCGCGTCACTCGATGCTTGGCGTTCCGCAGCAAGACGATCCTCGTCGATTCTCTTGACGGCAATCTCTCGTGCATCTTCAGACGTCTGCACCGTCTGCCTCGAAGCGGCAATCAGCGGCTTTCTATCCCCGTGACCGCCAGTGGCAAGCGCGTCGGCGCTGTTCATCAATTGGACAGCATTCTCGTAGCTCTTTTCAGCATACGTCGCCGCTCCCTCGGATTGAGCAATGCGCAGCGCATTCCGCGCCTCGTAGAATTCCAATGGCAAGGCAGCATTCAGAACCACTGGATCGAACTTGTAGCCGGTTGGAAGGTAGCCGCCGCGTTCCAGCAGCTCATACTTGGCTTCCACTGCCTCACTTGTCCCCTTGGTCCGCGCGCCAACCACATTCTCGAGGATGACTACATTGCTCGGCTGCCGAACCGCAAAGTAAGGTTCCGCAGTGACGATCAGAGCGAAGGCCTGAAGATCCGTAGTCGCTGTCAGTTTGCTTCGACCGTCGGAGCCTAAGAGTACTTCCCCAAGGTTTGCTGCTTTGCCCTCGGGCGAAATGGCCCATAGAACATAGGTGAGGTATTCACCGCCGAAAGTTGTTGGGCTTTGCAGGTTTGTGAAAAATGCTTCCACTTCCATGG
>JBAWCO010000103.1:0-5526 GCA_049590315.1 Occallatibacter sp.
GCGCGGGTCCGGCGAAGCAACAGGGCGGCGGCGCTCGCTGGACACGTCCACCGTGGGTTTATTCCGCTTGCGCTCGACTGGCTGATCGCTCCTGCGATAGTCAGCGGCAGGCACCTCAAGAGACTTCAGGCGATGGAGGATAGGATTGTCGGGCGGCTTACGCACGACGCTACGGTCGTTCGATGAACCTGGGCTCGCGTCATTTCCATCGCGGCGCCGGGGCTGTTCCTGCGGAATGTCCAGCCTCATGCACCCTCCCCATCATCACCGCGCTCCGCAGGAGCAGGCGCAAACTCAATCGAGGTCTGGGCCGATACGGATTTTGCGATGGACTTTGTGGGGCGCGCGCCAGCGGAAGGCGGGGCGGTTTCGACAGAAACCGGCGATGCCTTCGGTTTCTGGCCGACGACACGACGCACGTCGTAGTCGGCCACACGGGTGAAGCGGTTCATCTCTTTCTCGGCGGCCGCGCGCATCGCACGGACCTTGGCCACAAGGTCCGGCGTGCGTTCTATATATTGATCTTCGTTCAACATGGTTATCGTTCCTCCTCATCCCCGAACTGTGCGAGGATTTCGTCAGAGAGTTCGCTCTGCCCCGTGTGTATCTCCTGATCGAGGTGCCTGAGTTTGCGGCCCGTGTCGCGCAGGAAGAACTTGCGCTCGATCCAGATGGTGAGACCGAGGATGTTGGCGAAAAGCAGAGCGCAGTAAATCGCAATGTTCTTGAGGTAGCTGTGCAGGATGAGATCGCGCCACGGCACAAGGAAGTGCAGCTCGTGCATGGACCAGAAGCCGAGCGCGAGGAATATTAGCGTGGCGACGAATGCAGCATTGGCAATCATGAGTGTCCTTTCTGCCGCGAGAAACGAGCGGCATGCTCCGAAGAAAAGCGGAGAGGCGTCAGCCTCTCCGCAAAAAACGTGTGAACGGCGTCAGCCGTCATACTTCTCGATGACACCCACGACCGGAATCTCCAGCCTGCGAATCTGCGCTGCGTGAATCTCGTAGACTGGGCTGGTAAAGTTCAGCGATGCATAGTGGTGAATCGCGAGCTGGCCATCAACCTCTATGTATTCACCCTGCTTCATACCGCGCGTGAAGCCGCAGAAGAACGGTCCTGGGCAGATCACGCGATACCATGCGGTGCGCGAGATCCACTCGTTAGCGGGTCGCCACCACACGCCGGATTCCACGCACAGTGTGAGAACGGCATAGGCATCGTCTGTAATGCCATTCGAGGAAGGCACCTCGGCATCTTTGCCAAGGAAGCCACGTAGCTTGATGGCGCACTCAAAGAGAGTAGTCATGATTGCACCTCCAGGGAGGAGGATGCCGCTTACGCGGCATCCTCCTCGGTGATCGGCTCAGCGTCGAGGTTCTCTCCACGTGAGCTCTCGGGCTGCGCCAGCTTGCGAACGATGTTGGCGCGAATCTCCCAGCAACGGTGCTTCACCGTGGTCTTTTTCTTACCCTCGCCGACCTGAGCGTCGTACTCGGTCGAGCGCAACTCGCCTTCGACTTCCACGTAGTCGCCCTTCTTCAGGCCTTTCGCGTAGTCGGCGGGCTTGCCGAAGGCCACGATGCGATGCCACTCGGTGTGGTTCACCCACTCGTTTGTCTGCTTGTCCTTGTAGCCGGACTTGGTGGCCAGCGACAGAACCGTGAAGGTCCGTTGCTGTTTGGTGGCGATGTTCTCGGCGTCCTTACCCAGGTAGCCCCGCAATTTCAGGTTGTTTTCGTAGAGTGCCATGATGTTTTCTCCTTGGTTGTATTTGCCCGGATTATCCTCGGGACACTCTTGCGCGAAGCGACGCGAGTGCGCCCCGCTCCCAAGGCGAGAGCTGCATTTCCTGGAGTGGGGACCCAACGCACTTGGTTGGGGGAGGAGTCCGGGAAAAGCAGAAGCTCGCAGTCCGCAGAATCGGGGTCCCCGGCGCGCAGTCTGTGCGTGACGGGGTGATGTGGCGCGGGAAAAGCGCCGAGCGAGTGACCGAGGGTGAGCAGGGAAAATACGGGAGAATTGGTGCTCTAGGTAAACACTTGTCTGACGGGCGCCTATATAAGGATGCCGATGCGACCACACGGCAGTGGAACCATAACCTGTCGCATGCCATTCTTCCGGCTGCGAAAGCAGAGAGCGGGTGGACCGCACGTTCCAGTGCTTCGCTTCGTCTCTCGCATCCAGCCATGCAAGGGGCCAGTACTGGGGAGACGGAATCGAAGGCCAGTTGCACGGTCTCCGCGACGGATCAGCAAGGGCAGGAAAAGACCCTCCGCCGCGCACTCGTTGGGAGGTCCGTGCCAGCATTGCTCGTGTCCGCGCTTGTCTGCTCACGAGGACCTCCGCATGCCGGTCTCACGGAGGATGGCATCGACCGCCGCGATGCGTTGGCCGATCCAGTGCATGACCGGAACTGCCATCGAATTGCCAAGAGCACGGTAGCGCGGGCCATCGGCCGCGAGCTTGCCGCGATACCCGACTAGGGTGTACTCGTCAGGGAATCCTTGCAGCCGCTCGCACTCGCGCGGGGTTAGGCGACGGACGGCCATTCCCCGCTGCGCGACCGTCGTCGAGCTGTTCTCGATGCTGCCTGGAGCTTTCGTGCGGACGCTTCCTGCCACGTCGGTCGGCGTAGCTGTACTCGTAGTGCCGTCGCTACCATGCAAAGTGAAGGCGACAGCCACTTGTCCGCCACCATTGGCATGACTGCTCTCATGTCCCATTCCACGCAGCGTGGGCGCGATCTCATCCACGTCTGCTCCATAGTCCTTCGCGGAAAACGCGACATAGCTGTTGCTGCTGCCCCCGGATGCGGCGCGCACGCTGGCGGAGTCTGTCGGTTCCGGCATGGCTCCGCCTTCCCGGCCACGGAGGTTGAAGGCTACGGACCGCGGCGCGGAACTGGCAGAAAGATCGCGTCCGGAGGAATCTCCGAAGTGCGTGCTCAGCGTTCCCGCGATGAGCGGCACACCACGCCCGGTGCCGTCCTCGCTTGCATCGAAGCCATCCGCAGAGAGTGAATGTGTGATGAAGGTTTCTGTCTCAAAATCGATGCGACCCGAAGCGCTGGCGCAGGCATTGGCAGCCGTCGCTACGTCGATGGGACCAGCAGTGTTATTCCCGCCGAATGCCAACTGGCTGATCAGGCCACCATCGAGGTCGAAGTCGGTTCCGAGCCCGCCACCGCCATGAGCGCGTACGCTAAGGGTGGGGGCAACGTCTTTCCGCGCTTCTCGGCGCGGCGGAGGATACCCCGACAGGCTCGCCCGCTCAACCAGTACCGCCGCGGCAGCTCTCCAGTCTCCAAGATGTCCGACAACGAAGACGCGACGCCGTCGTTGGGGTACTCCGAAAAATTGAGCGTCCAAAACTCTGTAGGCGATCCCATACCCGCATTCGACCAGCATCCGGAGGAAGGCTCCAAACGTCCGTCCGTCGTCAATCGACAGGACGCCGGGGACGTTCTCCCACACCACCCATAAGGGCCGGAGTCGATCAGCAAGTCGAGCAAACTCGATGGTGAGGTTGCCACGCGGGTCATCCAGTCCCGCTCGTTTTCCGGCGACGGAGAAAGACTGGCAAGGTGTTCCTCCGGCCAGAAGGTCGATTGTTCCCACATCCTGTTTTCCAATCCTGGTGAAGTCGCCGGCATTGATGACAGCACCATCGGCGGGCAGAGCAACGATGTTGCGAATGGCTGCCGCGCGCTGCTTCGCCTCTTTGCGCGAGGCCGCATCATGCGGGCTCGGCATGAAGATGGGGCGCGACGCGCCATAGCGCGAGCGCAGCAGCCAGCAGCAGAAGGGATCGATCTCGGCGAACATGATCGGCTCCCACCCCAGCGGTTGCCACGCAGCCGAGACCGCTTCAATGCCTGAGCAAACGGAGAGGTATCTCACGCGTTGCTCCTCGGCCGGGGGCCACGTTTACGGGCGCAGAGCACCTGGAGGGCGGTGAGAATATGAGCCATCGAGGTGTTGCGGCCGTAGAGCACCATGTCGGCGTAGCGGACGGGCGCAAGGTCTCCGGCGCGGTCCACGAGCAACAGAGGGACATGCAGATCCGATTCGAGCAGGCGGTGAATCATCCGATATGCAGAATGGCCTTGCCGTGCGTGGATCAGAACGCCGCAGGCAAGCTCGGTGGAATCCGCCATCATGAGCGCCGCGGCATTCCGGCTGTCATCGACAGCCGTGACCTCATAGGGATGCAGGCGTAGCGCGAACGCCGCAGCCGACAGCAGCTCGCGGTCGGCGCAATAGAGCACGATGGATTTCTTCGGTCGCATGGTGTCAGTTCCCGAATGCCTGGTCTTCGTGGATGTAGCTGATGACGACACCGAGCGGATTCGTGAGCAGCATGGCGTTGGGCACTTCGTCACGGAAGCTGTAAACGACGTTGGCGGTCCAGCGTTCCCGGCTCTGTTCCTGCTGGTCGCCGGGCGAGTAGAAGACCTTTTCAAACTCGATGTGGGCGCGATACGGAGCCTGCCGCGTATCGTCGAGCACGACGGCTTTGATCTCGATGTCCACATTGGGCGCACTGGGGTCGAGCAGGAAGGTCTCAAGTGTTTTGGCTTTGGAAACGCGCGCAAAGGTTGCGGACTGCAATTCGTTAGAAAAGAAATTCAGGGACTCGGCAAAGTCACGCTGCAGCGTGGCATGATTGCGGCCGTAGTAGAGCTGTGCCCAGCGCGCGAGATAGTATTTGCTGACGCGCTCGACGGGCACCTTTGAGAAGTCGGCATAGTTCACGACCTGGCCGCGTCCGATGTCCGAGACCGAGACGACGAGCGGCTTCAGCCGCAAGGCAGCGGTCTGTGCCCGGTAGAGGAGCGCAAGCAACGCGAGCGCGACGACGGAGAGCACAAGGATGGCGACCTTCAGATAGGTATTCGTGACGACCGGCTCCGCGTACAATTCCAGGAACCTGTGACCGGCGTCCGTGGCGGCGAATGTAGTTTGCTTGGACATGATTAGTTCCCCGTGAGGTTGATCCATGTGCCGACGCGCCCGCCGAGGATGGATGCAGTCAGCTCCGGTATTTTGAAGAGTCCAAAGACACACACGGCGAGCGTGACCAGCAACGCGGGCAGGACGGTAAATGCATTCGAGATGCTGATAGTCCCGATGACCTGAAACATGTTGGCCAGTACCTTGGCAAAGACAAAGATGAAGGCGCTGGCAACGACCTGATAGAAGCTGAAGCCGATGAAGGCTTTCAGCCAGCCCCAGAACAGCCAGTCCATCTTGGGCACGATGAACCACGGAATGAAGATGGGGCCGATGAGCACGCAGACAGCAGCGGCCACGTAGCCGTAGGCGATGACGCAAAAAGCCGTGGCCTCCATCGCCGCCAGGATCAGGACAATGAGCAGGTAGGTCAGATCCTCCAGGATGTTGAAGCTGCCGGGAGGCGCCCCAAGCTGCTGCTCGGCGTTGGTGATGGTGTTGGCGATCTCTTGCGTCTGGTTGGACTCGATCTGCGACGAAAGCTGTAAACCCTCTTTGGTGATGAGGTCGC
>JBAWCO010000104.1:0-12204 GCA_049590315.1 Occallatibacter sp.
GCACAGCCCTATCTTGTTAACGGTTTTCATCTTCTTCGCGGTCGGACTGATCATTGTGATCGTCGACGTCATCCGTTATTTTGGTTATTACTTTCGTAATCGCTGGACAGAAGCAACATGGATTGACGATCTGACCGACGCGGCCCAGCATGACAAAACGCCGAATGATGTCAAAAAGAAATGAGGCATGCACCTGCTGATGGGGCAAGCATGCACTTTCGCTGCTGGCTCGCGGGCGCGGCCAGAACTACGTTATCTGAATACAGGGGAACTTATTGACAGCACCGATGCGCGGATTCTTCTTACGCCTGAGCATTGAAGAGTTGTAGCTGCCGACGCCGAAGAATGAAAGAGCCGCCTTCGTATGTTTTCTATATACAGAGCCTGAGAAATCTATGGCTTACTGATTCAGTTGCGGAAGAAATGCCTATGGTTGGGCCTGCATGGCAACAATCGTCCTGTCGACCGAGCTCAAGCGCTCTCCTGTGCGCTCACGAACCGCCAACAGAAAGTTACGACGTCTCTCCCGTAGTACCTGGGTCGCATATTTGCGGGCAGTTTGATAATTTCGAATAGACATCCGCTCAATGCGCGACGGGTCTCGCACAAGCTCTGTGAATTTTCCCGCTAGCGCTGCGGCGTCGTTGGGCGATACACGGTCTTCTTCATGCAGAAGTTCAGGGATCCCCCCTGTGTGCGAACCGAGACAGGGCTTGCTGCGCGCCATTGCCTCAAGCATCGCTCTCGGCACCCCCTCGGCGCGTGAAGGCAAAACAAACACATCTGCCCTGTCAATCTCTTCCCGAATTCCAGCGCCAACCTGCACGTCCCCTAGAAACGAGATCTGATCGCAGACTCCCAGCTCACCGCACAGCCCTTTGAGATAGTCCATCTGCTTTCCCGATCCAGCAAATCGGACCATGACGCGAATCCCAGTTGACCGGGAAATCGCGACTGCGCGAATCAATGTGTCCGGCCCTTTGTAGAGAGAGCCGAGTGTTCCGATGAAGATGACGCGTATCACCTGGGGATCCTGAAGGGCCTTACGCGGTTTGTCTAGGAACCAATCTTCCGGCAAACTGGCATCGGAAACCCCCACGGCATACTGTCGGTCTCGGTCAATTCTTTGGTCAAAAGGAAGGCCCTCCCCAACTGGCGGCGCGATGAACGCATCCTTTCTCGGAGGATAGCGCTTTTGAAGATAACTCTGAGTCACATAGCTGATTGCCACAGCGTGCTTCGCCTGCTCCTTAAGGTTGTGGGTGAAATACATGCGCGCAACCGGAGCGAGTGGATGAGGATTGGCGGCAGGGCTCAGAACGTCATATGGGTCTGCCACAACATCGAGCGCATATGGATGGCGACGGTACCTTATTGATCGTTCAACCGAGTTAGCAACCTGGCTCGGAACTCTGAGGATGACCGCAGATCCGCGCGGAACTGCGGTCCCTAAGCTGCGATAGATTGAAGGGTAGCGGGCAATGTACTGAACCGGCCCCTTGTAGGACGGAACGGGAAAGAACTCGACCCCTGGCCCCTCGACAGGTAGAAAGTTCGATTCAGCTTTTGGTACTTGAAAGCCTCGAGCAATAACACGGACTCGGTCAAAGACGTTGAGATACTCAGAGTAAAACGAGTAGTGACCCTGGGTAACTGTCCAAACACGGCTATCGGGCGTCTGGAGAAAACGATGATCGAGAGTTAAACACAGTTCCATTGAATCTATTCCTCGTGCAGCGGACGTCGTGTTCGATTTGTAATTGTCTAGGTCCGCCCGGTGATCGAATACGAGTGGACGAAGTGCGGCTCTTGATGCGCTTGCCGGGCTCGTGGGGGGAATAGCCAATGCGAAACAGCAAGCCAACCCACCGGAGCGCAATGGACGAATGGAAACCAGACTGCCGCGTCCAATCCGTCGCGATAGAACTGCATGAACGTTGACAGACAGATTAAGTAGAGCAGGCAGCCCGGCGACAATACGTCTGTTCCAGAGAGTCGCAGGTACGCTGCCGAGAAAGCGACGCTGACCAGGAATGGAATGAGGACCACCCCAGCCCAGCCGAAATCCGCATAGCACTCGCCAACCAGTCCGGAAGTCATATTGAACTTCGCCATTGGACGGCTCGGGATGTCCAGGTCATGCTGCAGTTGATTCAATTGCGGCTTATCCGGCCAGATAAGCCTCGGAACTGGACTGACTAAAAGCGGAGCAACACTGGCTCCCCAAAAATGCTGTCCGTGGACGTCGACGAGCGTCATGGTGGAACCAATCATATCCAGGAACTGAAAGTCGATTGCGCTCCCATTCTCTTGGCCGAAGTTATGAAATGCGGTGTCAATTCCCTTCTCCATCGCCACGTCAACCGGATCACCCTGCTGGAGTGAGTAGAAGATCGGCTTCATCGGTAGCCAAATCAGCCAAAGGAGCGGTGCAGCGATCAACAGCCCCACCGGAAACCGTTTCTGTTGCCTGCGGGCAAGAAACAGGAAGACGAGAAATACGAGAGGAATGATTACGATTCCCCGGAACGGGCTGAACATCATGGAGCCGAACAAGGCGCAGAGAGTAGCTCCAAGCAGAAGTGGCGGAAACCCGTAGATGTAATGTAAAAGGCAGAATCCCCAACCGGTCCAACCTGCAGCGGCGAGCAAATACCCGCTGGACTCGGCCGTGCCGGCAACTAACCGCTGATCTCTCAACCCCGCGGGTCCAACCACTACCACCGCGACACACGAGAGAAGAATTGCAAGGAGAGCAAATATCTGGACTCGAACCTTTGAAAGCAGGATCTTTGGCTGCTCATTTACGACGGACCTGCGCTGCCCCCAATGCCGAGCCACGAGCCAACCAAGCGTCATCGCCACTAAGGCCATATCCGATGCGACGGCTGCTCGAGTAATCTCTCCCATAGCTACAGGCCATTCGAAAGAATACGTCATTGGCTGCATGCCAGACTGCAGTTGAAACAATCGCAAGGTGACAATGTAGCAGTGACACAACAAGAACATCGCAGCGGGGTGCAGGAGTGACCGAGCCACCTTGAACGCAACAAGCGCACTCAACACAACTGTCGTGAGATCGATGGCGATTGCAATTGTCAGAGAAGGCGTCATCACTTACACTCCGATTTCTGTACGAACGTTCGCGGTAACAATGGACATTTGCTGCTCTCCATGCGGATATTTTCGGCGGGCTCTGGTTAAAAGCTGAATTACTGAACCGCTCCAAGAAATGCACGGATCTTCTCACGGAAGCGCTCCCAGGTGTGCAACTCCGCCGTTCGACGCGCGGATTCGCGCATTTCCTGAACCATTGAACGATGAGCGGCGCACCAGGTAAGCCGATCGCGAAGTGCCGCACGGTCGCCGGCAGGCACGACCCACCCGTCTACGCCTTCCCGAATCACATCCGCTCCGCCAGTATTCTCCGTGCATAGTATGGGGGTACCGCATGAGAGGGCCTCGAGATACACATGACCAAACCCCTCGGCAACCGAAGGCAGAACAAACACGTCGGCTTGTTGATAGAGTTCGATCAACTGTTGAAGTCCGGTACGGGGCACGTCTTCATAGACACCCTCAAATCCTGATAGCAGGGACTGATCGCGAACGTGTCCCCCGGCGACAATCAGGCGCGCCGATTTGAGCCCTAGCTCCTTCCACGCGCGCACAAGAGAACGGAGACCTTTGCGCGCTACCTTCTGCCCGACAAAGAGTGCGGTAAAAGGAGCATCCTTCTTCGGCCTCCCGAACTTGAACAGATCTGAGTCGATGCCGTACGGCAGAACGCCAATGCGCCCGGGATCAACACCACTCTCGATCAACGACCTTTTTGAAAACTGCGACGCACAAAGTACAAACTCAGCAAGAGAGCTCTCCAGTTCCCATTGCTCAAGTTCCTTCCCAGAAACACTCGCTTCCGGCTCCAGGTTGAGCCCTGAATAATCAGGATCTTGTGCACTCAGTGCAGCATAGAGACGTCGAAGAAAACGTGGATGTGGATGAACCTGAAACAGAACTCTCTTCAGGCCACTGCGTAAGTGCGCGAATGTGGCTGCCGCGGAATAACTTGTCGCAAGGACTGGAGCATTTCTGTTATTTGCAATCCTCGCCGCCAATAGTCCTGTTTTTGCTCCCTCAACCTCGTCTCGATATGTCTCATGTGTTATTCGTCGTCCGATCACGCCGGAAAGAAACTGTAATTTCCGATCGCTGATCAACGATGAAGGAAGTTCGCGATGATACCGTGAGTGAATTCCAAACGCGCTCCGCGACAACTTACGGCGTGCGATAAAAGACCAGATTGGGGAATCCAGTGGCGTATACCAATCCGTCACAAATCTCTCTAAGAGGCCGGCCTCGGCCACGGCCAGCGGCAATTGATAGTGATCGCGTGGCGAGTCATGCACCACCACCCATCCGGGCGCCCCCGCGGATCCGCTCATCAGATTCGTGCCTTCCCGTCGTTCGCGAAAACCTGCAGCTTTCTCAGACACTCGGCACCTCGATCCCTGCATCCCATTTCCGGGAGTTCGACGACAACACCGCAAAACTCCAGGTGTTCGTGATAGCTGCCTCGGCAACGGCGCTGATGATTCCCCCGAGCCCGACTGCGCTTACGCCGAAGTGCGGCATCAGCAAACGCACAGAGAGAACAAACACAACCGCCGATATCGGCGCTGCCCAGGCGCGGACCCGCGTATAGCCCAATCCGTTGAGGAAGACCATGAAGTTCTTATTCCAGACGTAAAGCAGGAACCAGCCGTCAAGGTACAGAACGAATGACAAAGGAGGAATCGGAAGCTGGGCCGACCAGGTGTGAATGAACACTTTGTAGACGAGGGCATACACCGACGTCACTAGTATGATGATCGACATGCTGCGTAGAATGCCCGTGCGAAGCGCGGCGCGTATCCACTTCCAATCTCCGACGACCCTGGCTTCAACGTATGCAGGCCATAGGGGAAGCAGGAACATGCAACAGACAAAGCTGCACACCATCATCGCCTGAAGCGATACAGAGACTTCGGGAACATGCGCAGCTCCCAGTTGTGAGGCGACCAGAATATTGCTTGTAAAGGCGATTACCGTATCGGCGATCTGCGCCAGCAACAATCGCGAACTATCTTGCCAGATCAGTTTGAAGCACCGTGCGTTGATTCCGCGAAACGTAGGAATCAAATTTCGATATCGGAATCCGAAGAGACCTGTCGTTAGAAGCAAGTAAGCCACTATGATGGGAAGAGATGTGATCAGTGCAAAGACAGCCATACTATGAGTGCGCACTGTGAGAATTAACACCACGGTCGACACACTGGCAGCGATCTGCGCAAGATATTCGAGATAGCCTTCCTGCAGAGCTAGGGCAAAGAAATTGATTACGTTCAATGCGGCCGCTGTGGACACCAGATATCCCAACAAGGTGAAACACTGCTTAGCCTGCGGGATGAGTTGAGGTTTGGATTCGATTCCGAGCCAGTGAACCAGTAGCGTAGAGTGCGAAAGAAAGGTCACACCCAAAAGCAATGCGACCGCCAGCACTGCGAATGCCAGGTACGCGGTTGCGGTCAGTGACCGTACCTCCCAATCATCCCCTCGGGCCCTGGCCGCGCCAACTGCATTTAGCAATCCTGACCCGATTCCGAAGTCGGAAACCATAAGTAAGCTGAGCAATGAGTTCGCCGTCAACCAAATGCCATATTGCTCAATTCCCAGGCAGCGTGCCGCAATCGGGATTGTAAGTAGCTTGGTAGCGGCATCAAGGACGCGATAGCTGATACCCGCAACCGAGGTCGCGAGTGCCCTCCGGTCCCTCCGACGCACTGCGCGAGCACTGTCGTTAACCGTCAAAGTTGCGATCGGAGGTTCAACCCCCTCAACGTTGATGGCTGCCCTCATGCGGTCACTCGCTGAGAGTAGTCGCTCAAGTAAGAGTAGGAGCTGAGGGGCTGTTTCAGGTCGTTCAGGACGGTTCCCATGATCCGCGTGCCATCTTCGGAGAATTGTTGAGCGACGGCGCGTCCCTCAGACCATGTGGTATGTCCTGTGCGTGTCACAAGGATCACTGCATCGGACAATCTCCCCACCAGGCGCGCGTCCGCCAGGTGCAGGCATGGCGGAGTATCGATGAGAATCAGATCGTAGCGCTTTCGCATTGCATCGATGAGGGTTGATAGATTCGGTGAGTAGAACAGGCTTGCTTCAGAATCTCCGTGTGCCGTGCCGCTGGGCAAGATATCGATTCCGCGGATAAAGGTTCGCTGCACGAATTCTTCAAATGGCTTTTCTTCTGAGGGGTTCATGAGCACGTTTCGCAATCCCCGCTCATTGGATAGCCTGAACACGTCGTGAAGCCGCGGTCGACGTAGATCACCATCGATCACGAGAACTCGTTTGTGGGTCTCAGCCATCGCGATTGCCAGGTTGCACAGCACAGTCGTCTTGCCTTCGCGCGGATTCGCGCTTGTAATTACCAGCGTCTGGGGGCGGATGCCTGCGCCATCGGCCAACATGATGGAGGCAAGAAGCATGCGATAGGACTCAGCCAGTACACCTGACTTCTCCCAGAAACACACTAACTCCACCTGATTCGCTTCAGAGGGAGATAACGACCGGCCATCCTGTTTATTTACATCGCGACTATCCGGCGACAAAGATAGTCTGGGTGCGGGCCTTCTCGGCTCAACGGCGTATCTTGGAATAATGCCAATCTCGCGTAGATGTACCTGCGACAGGCTCTGCCCCGGCGAATGGAAGGTGCGATTCGACGACGTCCGCATGAATACTATGGACGATCCCGCGAGCAATCCGAGAAGCAATCCTCCCGCAGAGTACGCAATAAGTCCACTCGAATCGGATTTCACCGGCGGTTGCGCGTCGCTGAATACCTGGATATTGCTGGTGCCTGCCGCTGAAGCAATACTCGCGCTGTTTACCTGCTCCAGCATCGATTCGTAGAGCTTCTGGTTTGAATCGACCTGCTGCTTGTATATTCGGTATTGGATCGCCTTGCCGTTCTTGTTGGTAACCACGCCTACCTGTTGATCGTAAGCCTGTTTCAGAAGTTGCTCTCGTCTCTGCGCTGAATTGTAATCATTTTTGATTCGCGACTGAATGTCCGACAGATGTTTTCCAAAGGCAGCCTGCAGCGATATCAGTTGGGCCTGAACCCGTACCACCTTCTCGTTTTCAGGGGTGTATACGGTCAACAGGTCTGCTCTCTCACGTTGTAAGTCGTTGATCTTCGCCCGCAAGTCTCGCAGAGTATCGTCGTTGAGTACCTCTCCTATCGAGTTAGAATTTGCGGCCTGGGCCGTCTGGGCGGTCTTGAGACGGGATTCCGCGGCCATTCTGTCAGATTCGGCATGCAGCATCTCCTGCTGCAAATCAGAGAGCCGGTTTTCAGATACGTCAGCTTGCTCTGAGACGCCCGGAACTGGAGGGCCAAACAGCAGTCCGGATTGCTGCGCGTAATCCTGAAGTTTCCTTTGTGATTCATTCAAACGGGCGCGAACTCCATCGAGCTTGCGGGACAAGCCTTCTCCAGTGCGTTCGCTCAACGCCCACCGGGCCTCGGTGTTGTAGGCAATGTATTCAGAGGCAAATGTGTTGCAAAGATCTGCTGCAAATCCAGGGTTGGGCGAAGAGAACGATATGTCCACCGCGCGGGTTGGCCCTACTTGTCTCACGACGAGGTGGCGCTTGATCAGTTTGTGAATTCTATATGCGCGCTCGCTGGGCGTCGGTGCAGGCATTTTGAATAGGTATCCGAGGAAGGACTGGCGAGATACCTCACTTTCCACCTGCTGAAGTTTCCCCTCGGCGGAGAGTTTGGCAATCACACGGTCGATTAGTTGATCACTTTGGATAACCTGCAGTTGAGTCTCGACGTCGGTCAGGCCGCTTACTTCCGCCGGGTCTACAGAGACTGGGCTAATTGCCTGGGTGCCAAGAAAGTCGCGATTCGGACTGTCGATGATCAGTTCTGTCTTTGCGGTGTACATAGGCTTTCTTACAAGGGCAAGGGCTACCGCGACTGCCAGGCCGATCGCCATTGCTACTAGCACCGTCTTATAGTCGGCTCGCAGTATCCGCCACACCTCATACAGTCCGCCTCTATCCGAATCTTTGGAGAGTGTCGGCTGCCCAGCATCGAATCTCGTGATCCCGTGATTCGGCGCCACTCCTGGGTCACCGTCGATTGCCCGCCCCTCTATAGTTCGCAAACCTAGTCCGAAATGTGACATAAGATCCTTTCCTTTCTCAGTAGGGATGGTAGACGGCAATTCCAGAGCCCGTAGAGACGAGTGTCTGAAGTGCTGATAGAGACGCGCTTTTGCCAGTGTTGACGGGCACAAATAGAATGTCGTTGCTCCTGAGATCTACATCAGGGTTCTTGCCTTTGAGAATCCTGTTCAAATCGATCGGGATCTCTTCTCGTGCAACAGAGCCTTCAGTTGCGCGGAGGATTTTTGCATTTTTGCCTCCCGCAACTCTCGTCATACCTTGTGAGAGCGACAGTAATTCCAGCACGCTCATCTCGCTCCGTTCAGACAAGACGAACCCTCCGGCTTTATTGACCGCACCCACCACATAGACCATTTCTGCGCGGGGAACAGTGATCACATCATAGGGAAGAATCGGAATGTTCTGACTTGGGTCCTGAGCCTTTACAATCGATCGAACACTTACCTCCCCAACACTGAACTCTCCACTTGAATCCTTGTGCGCATCCTTAAGTGGCAAGGCTCCATATTTAAGTTGCCTGGTAATCTGGATCGTATTTCCAGCTTCTTCCTTCAGCCCGCCCGCCTCTGAGATCACCTCAAATAGGTTCTTGCGGCCTTCAATTTGAAGCGTTCCTGGAGTCCCTACGGCTCCCAAAACAGTAACTGGCTGGCTTCGGTACTCTGCAACCGATACAGTTACAATCGGGTTTTTAAGCAGAGCGTGAAGGCAGTTGGTCAGCTTCGACTCGGCCTGCACCGTAGTAAGTCCTCCCACATGAACCGCCCCCATACGAGGCAGGACGATATTGCCGTTGAGATCTACGGCATATGGGTTAGCGCCGATTTCGTCTTCATCGATAACGTGGATTGCAAGCTTATCTCGAGGACCAAGGACATAGCCGCCCGTCTCCGTCGACGACTTGAAGGGCGCTTGCCCCGAAACACCGTTGCTCGCCTCGCATCCGAGAGACTGTGCGTGAGCTGCTAGACCACTCGCATTCGCACAGAACACCGAAAACGTCAGAATCTTTACTGTCACGCGGCAGATCCCCGCTAAGTTAGCCATTTTCTCTCTCCGTCTTCTGATCGCGACTTCCTACCGTCTTTGGCCGGCGACCATTTGCAATTGGCGAACCGGCCTATTGTGAGGACGGGCAAGGCTATCGCGCACTGCTCGTCAATGATCGTGCAGGCACCGCCATTGCCTGCACCAGCGCGGGAGGTAGTTCCGGAGATTCCACTTCCGACATGTCCTCTTCGGATTCCCCATGCAGTTCGTTTTGGTAATATCCCAGTGCTGTCTGCCACTGCAGCCTGGAGGCAAGCCACTGAATCCCGGAAGAGCGAAAACCGGGTCGAATGCGAGTAACGCAAAAGCATTCCTCTGACTCGCAAACGTGGGACCATCGTTCAGTAACGCCGCCAACCCATTCAATGAAGCTCTGTTTAAGTCCTACTTCCTGTTCAATGAGACGGGAGTAGATCACGGTTCCGAGGGAATCGCTCGCACACCTTCGATCGTGCATTGCCCATGGCACATAAGTGACGCCGCCTGATCGCCAGCCAGTTATAAAACTCAACCAGTGACCCGACTTGTGACGGACGCCTAGAGAAAAACCAGTTCTGGGATGCTTGCGCAAGAAGTCGTATCTCCTGAAGATCTCCCATTTCGTGCGTCCAGGAGAACAATGCTCCTTCAGACAAAGCATGGCCTCCAGCGCCTGTTCGGGGCTCATTTCGCTAACCCACTCGACATCACTCCGCTTATCGAACTTCCGGCGTTTGGTGCGAACAGCCTTACGCATTGTCCGGCCGAAAGACCCAACCGTTTCCTCATATCCATTTGCAAGATGCAATCTGCGGCGTACTTCCCGAGCGGTCACCGAATCCGACGCATCTGAATTTTGAAAAGACGATCGAGACTCACCGTCGGCGTGCGATACGGTGCCGAAGATGGAATGGAAGCGCCAATCCCGCAAAAGGATATCGATGGCGTGCAGAAGCGTCGCACTGCGCCGACCCGGCGGAGCGATTACAGCACCATCTCCAGCATGATCTCCTGCTCGAAGAACCCCGGTTGGGAGCCGATAGAGACATCGCTCAAAGAAAAGCACTGCTGCTGCTGGCTTTGAATCATTGTCGTAAAAGAGCACAAAGACAGGCCTCCGGCTTTTCCTATCATTCAGTGAAAGCAGGTGGTCAATTTCGGTGCTGAGATCACTTTCCATACCAAGGCAAGTACGCATCGCTTCGAGTTCCGGAGCAATTGCGCGAAGTCGTTGTAAGCCCACAACTACTGAATGTTTTCTACTATCCATGCGTAGTGGCTCCAGTTACTGCGTCGTCTCCTGTTTTAAAGTCAACTTTTCTTTCCTAAGTGAGTTATCGATCGACAATATGTCTGCTTCGTTTGTGCCGTCAGGAATCATTGCCTGATCTTGCCGGCGCAATCAGATCTAACTAGTAGGATCCGCGCGCGGCGAAAACAACATAAAACGTCTTCCAAATGATCGACAGATCAAGCCAGATCGACCAGTTCCGGATGTAGAAAATGTCAAATTGGATTCTCTCTGCGTAGGTGGTATCGTTCCTCCCCGACACTTGCCACAAGCCGGTAATGCCTGGCTTTACTCGCATGTACAGGTCGTATGCCTCGGCGTACCGTTCCACTTCCAATTGAACGATAGGCCTTGGTCCAACCAGGCTCATGTCGCCTGTCAGTACGTTGAGGAGTTGCGGTAACTCGTCCAGGCTGTAACGGCGGAGGAACTTGCCAAGGGTGGTGATGCGGGGATCCTTACGAAGCTTGAAGTCGCTCGTCCACTCTTTCATTGCCTCAGGATTATTGCTTAAATATGCTTGCAAGACTTTTTCTGAATCAAGGACCATTGTCCGGAATTTCCAGACGCGAAATGTCCTTCCGTCGCGACCACATCGGTTGTGTCCGAACAGAATTGGCCCGCGCGATGTGAGCTTAATGGCCATTGCGACCAACAACCACAACGGCAATAAGGCAATGATTGCTGCGCAGCTTGCGCTTACATCAATGCTTCGCTTGGCCAGGCTTCCTAAAAGCCGGGCGGTTCCGATTTCTGACAGACTTTGTTTCTGCGGCCTATTTCGGATGACCACATCTTCGGTAAGCCTTTTCCACTGTTCGTAACAAACCGACCATTCAAAGCCTGCGTGAAATACTTCTCTGGCCATTTCGCCCATTTTGGCTAATCGTTGCTTATCAATCTTTGCAACCGCGTTAACTATCGCGTCGCGGTCACCGGATTCAAAGAGAACTCCGTTGACACTATCGATTACCAGTTCTTGCAGGCCACCAATTCGACTGGCAATCACAGCGCGGCCGTTCCTCATCGCCTCAAGGGCAACCAATCCGAGGGCCTCCCACCTGGAAGGAACAATGATTGCGTCAAAACTTTGAATGTAGGAGTCAATCTCTTCGTGCTTGATCCAGCCCAGTGCATGCACATTTGGCAGGGTTGGTATCTTCATCCTGCTGCCCAGTGTGGCATCTCCGATGATCCAGAGGTGAACGTTGCCCAAGCGAGGGTCAGACCAGGCATCAAGCAAAAGATCCAAACCCTTCTGTCTATCGAAACGACCGATGAACAGCAGGTTAAGGCGGTCTTCATCGTGCACGATTGCCGGAATGACTGCCTTTCTATTCGCAGGGACACCATGCCGGATTACCCTATGTTGAGCGTGGCGAATGCCATTGCGAATTGCTTCTCGCTCCTCGTGGCGCGAGACACTGACGATTGCATCGGTACGGCGAGCTAATAGCCGCTCGGCCGCTGCGTAAGCCAGACGCTTGGGAAAGGATACAGATTGGCTAAAGGCCCACCCGTGCGGACAATAGACTGTCGCCCATCCATTCTTCGCTCGATGTCCAATGCGTCCATAAATCCCAGGGAAGGTGCTATGCAAATAGACTACGTCAGGCTGAATCTCTCGAAGCTTGTTG
>JBAWCO010000105.1:0-3735 GCA_049590315.1 Occallatibacter sp.
CCTCAGTCCGTATGGAAAGCGTATCTCGACGTGTCCTCATGCGTGTCGCGAGAATGTCTTGTTGTCGTAATTAAATTGTCGAAAGCGACAAAGGCAGCCGATCCGCAATCAGGCAGACATATCTTGAAGCGCCAGTCGCTGTTCTGCCATTGTGCCGATCGCTGCTTTGCAGCGATGATCAACGCCAAGCGGGCGGAGGAAGATATTTATCGCTCAGCTGTTCGGCGGAATTGGTAAAGGACGTGGTCTCCCAAAAACGCTAACGGTCGTGAAAGTACGCGATCAAATACCTCCATCGCGCCCAACAGTCGCGGGTGTTGGGAAATCCACGGCTCCGCGGCGCTGGGTGGAACCGTTACTCCGATGCCAAGACGTTTCTCCAGCGCAAACCAAGGCGCAAAGGCATGCTGCAAATCCACGCGGCGATGATAGACGATGGGGAATTCACGCTTTGAGAGTCTCGCTGGTATTGAACCGCGTTTGCAGCGCCGCAGCGCCTGGCCCGGCCGATTATGAAGCACTTCAGTCAGCATCTCGCCGGGGCAAAACGTGCCAAACAGCACCAGCATCGCTGACGCCCCTGGCTTGAGTAATTGGGCAAGGCCACGCGCCACAGGCTCCAAGTCGACAACACAGTTGAGCGGCGCAAAATTTGAGAACGCACCGTCGAAAAGCTTCCCGCCCGCGGATAGATGACAACCGGCAAAATCCTCCAACTCTTCTCCAGACGCGATCTCAGCCTGTGATCCCCATGGGGCCAGCTTGTTTCTTGCCAGTTCCACCATCGTGGGCGAAGGATCGGTCAGAAGCATCTCATAGCCGGACTCTGCAAGAAAAGTCGCATCTTCGCCTGTGCCGCCTCCCAGTTCCAGGATGTGGCCGCGCTTTGGAAATTCCTCCAGCAGTGCTGCGCGCACGGCACGACGCTGTGCCGAGACGCTAAGCCATGCACCGAAGCGCTGATCAAAAGCCGCTGCGATTGCGTCAAATGCCTGCGCCGCCGGGCGCATGGTGATCGTCATTGCGCGATCCTCTTGATGCGCCGCCAACGTCGGGATTCCAATGCGAACCGAAGTCCTTCTACGATGTGAAAGCGCATTCTGTCAAAGACAAAGTGAAGTTGCATGGAATAGCGGCGAAGGCGCAGCGAGAGGTGCTCATTCGGAAACGCGCGGATGACCATGGGTGGCAATTGCGAAGGCAACAACGATCGGCGAACAGGCCGCTTTACTGAGATACCTTCGGTTTCAAGCTCGCCCTGTAGCAGAAGGTGTAGTTTGCTTCCAGGGTGGCTGCCTAGAACAGCCCGGTACCCATACATCTTCACCCAAAGACGCACCGGCGCGGAAAGACGGTCGACAGTCCACCTTGTTAGGGCCTTGGGGGCGAAATCCCCCATGACGCCCGTAATCAGATGCACAACCACACCTAGCCCGATGGAGGCTTGCGGATTGTTCCGTACCGTCCACTCAAGCTCGGTCCAGAACTCCTTGTCATCGCGGCGAGATAGCACATGACGGCGAAATTCCAGCAAATGTGACGCACGCGAGAACTCGCCGCATACGTGCCTGTAGGCGTGAAGCCCCTGGCCCAGGAATAAATCAACGGGTGATAGAACGGGCATGCTCGTATCGTATAGTTCGCGCCATTCCAGCCGGTCCAGTGGTGACAGGCAGTCCGGCGCACTCGACTCAACATGCAATTCCACGGCATAGGATCGCATGTGCTTATAGATATCCTTCAGCGATACTCCCGGCCGCTCATTCAGCTTGAACTCCCAGCTTCTGCCATTGACAGCGTACAGGCGGTAACCTCTTCGCTCGAGAATTCTCCGTGCCTCCCGTGCGCTTTTCTGACCTACCAGGAAGTCCAGATCAAATTGCAATCGGAGTTCAGGCTCCGGTACCGAACTCGGCCAAAGAGATAACCCTTTCAAAATGGCATACGAGAGGCCCGACCTCTGGAACTCACGTTGAATCGCGACGGATTCAGAGATCATGCCGCGTGTTCGTTCGGCATTATCGATCAGGTTCAGGTGGAGGCGTGTGAACACAGTCGACGGCAGCAAATCACAGAGATCCAATTCGACAAGTCGATTCAGAAAATACAGCGCCAAGCCACTGACATCCAGCCAACACAGTAACCTGCTCCAATCTTTAGTTGAGAGTGCCAGCATCTGCAGACACTGTTCTGGCAAAGGATCGCAGAATGTCAACAGCACTGCCAGGCGAGCCAACTGGTCTCCACGCAATGGTTTTGAAGCAATGGTGATACCCCACTGAGACGAAACCTCGCGGCCGGTCCCTTCTCCCTTATGCAAGACCTGCTTGCGGGCAAAAGGCGGTGCCTTCACATCGGGAATCTCAACTGCGGGCGAAGATCCCAGCTTGGAGAGCAGTGGCAATGCGTCATCACCTCATTTGCGGTTTCATCTTCCCTGCCGGAGAGAACGCGCTGTTCTTAAAACGTAGCCGCCATCCCTCAACTGCTTGTCATGTTGGTGTAAAGCGATTGTCACTATATTGTTGGCCCCTTTTCCAGCGATGAAACGTTGCGGGGGCTTTCGGGTAGATTGCGCCCTCGCCGGTCCCGTTCAGCCTTGAGTTTTCAAAGCGATGCGAATGACAATCGATTGACAAAGAGAAGACGACGCAGAGACACGCTAGATAGCGCCGATCGCTATGCTAACTGCTGTGATGCCACCTGAGCATCTATCTCGATTGAGGTTGACAGCATGAAGCCGTTCCATGAAATTCCGAAATGTGAGCTCGACCCGCATTCGATGCAGAGAGAGCTGAGCTCAAAAGGTTATGCGCTTGTTCGTGGCGCAATTCCTCACGCGGACGTAAGGAATGTACTAAGCGACATCGTGAACGTGCTTTCCGATGCCGGCTGGCTTGTCCCTGGTCATGACCCCATTCAACGCATCGCCAATGTCGGCGCGGCATGCGGTGATCCCAACCCATTGTTCAAGCAAATCTACCAGGAAGTCTTCAATCTAGAAGCCTTTCACGCGTTGCCGCATCATCCCGAGCTGAAACGTTTCATGAAGATGCTCGCGGGTGAACAAGTTCTGATTCACCCCAAGCCAATAGGTCGGCTGATTTTTCCCAATTGCGAGAACCTCACGGTTCACGCACATCAGGATTACCGGTTCATGAGCGGAGACACGGAGTGCTTTACGGTCTGGATTCCCCTTCATGACTGCACAGTCGATCAGGGTCCTTTGCAGATACTGGAAGGTTCGCACCGCTTCGGCGTAATTGATCATGTGGACGAGAATCTCCATGTCCCAGAGATCCCTGCGGGCGCAGTAGCGGATGGCGAATGGGTAGGCGGTCAAATCAATGCAGGCGATGTGCTTGTATTTCACAGCCTGACGGTACACGCTGCATCACCGAACCTCTCGAACCGTCTTCGAATCTCTCTGGATTTCAGATTTCAGGATTCTCACCGAGCAGTCAATCCGGGCAACCTCGCGTTTGCGGGTGAGTCTGGGAAATCCTGGGAAAGAACTTACAGCAATTGGCGATCAAATGACCTGAAATATTACTGGAAGGGATTGCCTCTGAGCTTCTCGCCTTCCATCTCTGAGATAGAGCAGCTTTCGAAGACCGCTGACTCCCCATCCAAAAGGGCGAGGTATGCCAGGATTTTGAGTCAACTCAACTAAGTCTCAGATTCGCATCAAGGCGAAACCAGGCACGCACCTTAAAGCACGACAAGACGTTTTCC
>JBAWCO010000106.1:0-3534 GCA_049590315.1 Occallatibacter sp.
GAGGTGCGCGTCCATTCCTCCGACCATGGCGACAGGCGCCTGGCCCTTCCGATTCTGTTATCCTGAATGGTTTACCTCTACCAGGAGACAGGCCTTATGCCCGAGCACAGAGCGCGAAAACACCATCAGGACCGCGTCGCGGAGACGCTGCGAATCGAGATCGGCACAATGATCGAGGGGGAACTGGTAGACCCCCGGATCGGAAACTGCTACGTCAGCGAAGTCTCGCTGAATCCCGGCGGCAAATCGGCCCGTGTTTATGTGGCTCTCGACAGCGCGGTTAAAGACATCGAAAAGGCCGAGCGGGATACCATCGCCGGCCTCGAAGCCGCAAAGGGCTATATCCGCTATGAGCTGAAGGAGCGCATGGGCGTACGCCATGTGCCGGACCTTAGTTTCCTCGCCGACCGCTCAGGACGCTTCCAGGCGCGAATTGTCGAGCTGATGGACAGGTCTCGCAAGCGCCAAAAGACCCCGGCGGACCAGCAAGCTCCAACGGAGTAGCCGCGCATGGACTGCACATCTGAAAATTCGGCGTCGCCTCTGACTCCGACCTATCCATCCGACCCAGTGCCCATGATCGCACCGGAGGAACCAATGGCAGCCATCCTGCGAGTGCTTCGCAGCGGCGAGCGGTTTCTGGTCTGCTCTCATTCCCGGCCAGATGGAGATGCGGTCGGAAGCATCCTGGCCATGGGAATGCTGCTGCGGCAAATGGGCAAGCGCGCAGATTTACTCACTGCCGACCGGATTCCCGCCATCTATCGCATGCTCCCCGGAGCCGACGACATCCGGACAGTCCTGCGAGTACACGGGCCCTATGACGCGGTGGTTCTGCTGGAGTGCGACAGCCTGGCCCGCACCCGGCTACGCGGCCTGGAGCCGTTCTTTGCCATCAATATCGATCACCACCTCACAGCACGCGAATTCGCTCAAATCAACTGGATCGACCGCAAGGCAGTCAGCGTCGGAGAGCTGGTGTACAGGCTAGTCAAGGCGGCCGGCGCAACTATTACGCCAGAGATGGCAACCTGTCTTTACACCACGGTGCTCACCGATACAGGGGGCTTCAGTTACGGCGCAATCACCGCCTCCACCTTCGCCCTGGCACACGAACTCGCATTGGCCGGGGCGGACCCCGTTCGTATCGCGCGGGACGTATTTTTTTCCACCGCAACCTCCAAAATGCTCTTGTTGGGCAAGGCACTCAGCAACCTGAAGCGGGAGGGACGGCTTGCCTGGCTCTGGGTCACGCATCAAGAGATGGTCCGCGCCTGCGCCTCAGAGGAGGACTGCGAGGGCATTGCGAACTACGCGCTTTCAATCGCTGGAGTCGAAGCGGCGGTCTTCCTGCGCGAACTGCCAGAGCGCCGGATCAGGCTAAGCTTGCGAAGCAAAGGAAATGTAAGCGTGGCTGCTGTTGCCACTCGTCTGGGGGGTGGAGGCCACGAAAGCGCAGCAGGATGCACTCTCGATGGCCCGTTGCTCCATGCTGTTGAGCAGATTCTGGTTGAGCTGCGACTGGAATTGGCCCATCTTCCTGCCGCCCGGGTTGAGGACCCTTGAGATTCCTCCCGAATCTGTTAGCCTTGTCCCTGACGAAATTTCGTTTCGATCTAAGCGTTTTCGTATAAGTCCGGACCTGACCGGCCAGCAAATTCCTAAATACCCAGATCCAAAGCGGATTCGGTCGTTAGTAAGGAAACAGCCTAACCCACCCCCGAGGAAACGCCGTAACCGGAGAAGTGCTGGAAGTGGAAACCAATCTGGAACCATCCGCTCCGGATTCGCCGCAAAGCTCGCGAAAACGGCTCCCCCGTTGGGCCAGCGCGGGTGAATTGGCAGTCTTTCTGTTTTTCACCGTCTTCTTTCTTCTATATGGTGTAACGCCATTCCTGGGCGGCGATGGCATGGGTCTCGTCGGCGCGGACGAGCCTCGCTATGCGCAGATCGCCCATGAGATGCTGGTCCGCTTCGACTCCGCGCACCAGATCAAGGAAAAGCTCAGCGCCTGCGTAACTCCCTATCTCTACGGGCATCCATGGCTTGAGAAGCCTGCCCTCTACTATTGGCGCGCTATGTTTCTCTTTCAGGATTTCGGCGTTCACGACTGGAGCGCCCGACTTCCCTCGACTACATTCGCCTTTATCATGGTGGGCCTCATCTACCTGCACATGCGCAGGTTCCGGCCCGGCGGCCACCTTGATGCCGCACTCATCACCGTAGCTTGCGCAGGCATTATCGGCTTTTCCCGAGGGGCATCCACGGACATGCAGATGGCGGCGCCTCTGGCCATCGGGCTTCTCGGTTGGTATGCCTGGTACGAGACCAACTCCAAGTTTTGGCTCTACGACATTTACTTCTTCACCGGCCTTGCTACCCTCGCAAAGGGTCCCGTAGCGCCATTTCTAGCCCTTACCATCATCGTTGCCTTTGCATTCCTGCGTCGCGAGTGGTCGATTCTCTACCGCTCGCTGTGGTGGCCGGGCGTGGTGCTGTATTTTGCGATGGTGCTGCCGTGGTTCGTCGCTGTCCAGCACCAGAATCCGACGTTTTTCAGGGAGTTTTTCCTCGAACACAACCTGGAGCGCTTTGCCACCGATCGCTATCAGCATGTCCAGCCACCCTGGTACTACCTGATCGTAGTGGTGCTCGGCATGATGCCATGGACGATGGTTGCGATTCCCGCACTCTTTGATGGCATTCAGACTTCTGTGGCGGAGTGGCGCCTGCGCCGCGCCAGCCTGCGCAAACCAGCGCCCAATCGGCCCGGTGATGCATTCCCCGAGTTCCTAGTACTATGGGCACTCATTCCGATTGTTTTTTTCTCCTTTTCCCAATCCAAGTTGCCCGGCTATATTCTTCCTGCGATTCCCCCCATCGCCATCCTTACAGGAGACTATCTTTTTCGACGGCGTCAACCCGGCCTGAACCGGTGGGTACTTGTAGGCCATGCGGCGCTCTGCGGCATCATGACCATGTTTGCTTTGCTTCTGCCCTGGTTTGTCATCCACGGCACAACGCCGCCGCCTACGCGCGCCCTGGCCGTCGCCTCTCTCGCGGCTCTTGGCGCAGCGCTGCTGATTCTGATCGTGGTGAAAGGCTTTGGCGTAGCCCGCTTGCGCCTGGTGACTACATCGGTGCTGATGGTCCTGGTTCTGTTTCTTTATGGCGTTGGCCCGTTCTTCGGTATTCCCGCGATTGACGCAACCAAGCGAGTGATTCATGTGCTTGATCGCGCCTATTCAGCGCGTCCCCTCGCCGACCACCTTGCCGCCATCGCCCCCGCCGACGAGACCGTTGCGGTTTTCAGAGTGCGCCGCGACATGGAATACGGACTCTCCTTTTATCGCAATCGTGAGGTCGTAAATTACGAGCAGAGTGGTGTCCCCGATGGACAGCATCTTCTGGTTGTGCGGGTGGCCGGACGCGGTGGCGCCGATCTTCATACCCCAGCGGCCCTTGAGGAGTACCTGGAAGGCCGTCATTACGAACAGCTCTTCACCTACCCGGAGCAGGGTCTGGTAGTCTATC
>JBAWCO010000107.1:0-29796 GCA_049590315.1 Occallatibacter sp.
GTCTGATGGCATGCGGCGGCGAGTGCAGTGTTTTTGCCGGTTATCGGCTGCGCACTGGGATTGCTCGCATGGGGAGCGCTCTTCATTTGGCGGAGAAGAGCGACCATGCGGGCCAGTCCTTGTTCGCGTGCAGTCTTATTGCCGGGGACCGTGTTGTTGGGGTCTTCGCCGGCACGCATGAAACCGTGGCCAGCGCCATCGTAGGTCACGGGCTCATATTGTTTGCCGGCAGCTTTCATAGCTGCAGTGGTTGCTGGAATCGTCGCGCCGATGCGGGCATCGTTGCCGCCATAGAAGCCGTACACCGGAGCGGTAACGCCGGTCACATCCGACGGACCGGGACCATAAAAGACGAAGGCTGCGGAAAGATCCTTGCGGTGAGCAGCGAAGGCGAACGACTTGCCTCCTCCCCAGCAGAATCCCACCACAGCGATTCTTCCATCGCCCGCGGGAATCTTCTTTGCATAATCGGCAGCCGCGTCCAAATCATCGTTAACACCATCCGAATCGAGAGCAGAGACGGCTTTGACGGCAGCATCCTGAGAGGGGAATTCGCTGCTGCCGCCACCATTGGGACCGAAGGCGGAGAGGAGGTCGGGCGCGACGACGATGAAACCTTCTCCAGCAAGTTCATCGGCCATTTCCTTGGCCCAGTCGGTGAGGCCGAAGATCTCGTGGATGAGGATCACTACCGGCGCTTTGCCCTTGACTTCGGGATACACGACAAAGGCCTGCACGTTGCGGCTCCCATGGTGAAGAGCCACATATTCGTGGTGGCGCGGTGAGGCATCAAGGCGGGCCTTGGCCCAGTCTTGTGCCTGTGCGGAAGCGGCGCTGAAGGCGATGAGCAGGATGCTAGCGAAGAGCCTGAGGGCGTGGGGAGTCGTAGGCGTCATACGGGGAATTCTAGTTCCCCGAAACCATACGAAACAAGAGTTCTCAAAGGCAATGTGAATCTGGCCCGCCTGACGACGAGAAAAATTCTTGGCCCGATGCTGAAAGAGCCTTATTTTCTGGGTTCGTCGGAATTGTGGATGTAGCACTCATGAATGGCGGCCAGCGGCGCACTGGGCCATTTGTTCGCCACCAGATCGCTTTCGCTCAATTCATGCAAGGCAAAATCGATGGTCCCGTCGGCGTGAACAGTCGCCTGCAAAAAGCCATAGATGTTGGTTTTGGATCCCTTGTTAGCCTCAGGCGGAAGCTTATACCGGTGTGCCCCGGCGCTGCCGATAATGATTCCCGGTACCACCATGTTGCGTTGTTCCCAATACGGCGTCTTGTAGATGTTGGGTGAGTAGTAGTGTGAATGGCTGGAGATGATGTACACATGCTTGCCGGTCGACTGGGCTTTGAAGAGCCACGAATACACCGTCTCTCCCGTTCGAGTTCCCAGTTCCCAGGCGTCCATGGCGTGATTGGAGCCGGTGGAGTGGGGTAGTGACTCGTGCATCCCTGCGACAATCGTCCGGATCCCCGAATTCGGAGCAAGATCGCGGTCGAGCACCTCGCGCAACCAGTGCAATTGCGCGTCCGAGAATTCATCTCTTGTAGCGTTATCTAGTGTGATGAAGTCCACTCCCGCGTTGGTCCAGTGATACCAGGTTTGCAGCGGGGCTGCTGCCGTGCCATCGGCCTTGCGCTGAACTTCAATCTCCGGCCGTCTCAAGAAACTCGAAAACTTTGCAATATATCCTTCGCGAGTCATCGGCTTCACGGCCTCGTGATTGCCGCGTCCCAGGAAGACGGGGAACGAGCCAAACGATGCCATCTGGTGTTCGAGGAAATCATCCCAGGCGTGCTGTTGGTAATCGAGGTGCAGGGGGTCGCTCCAGCGCGGCTGCATCGCCACCATGTCTTCGTCGGGAGCGGACATCCATCTGAAGTCGCCGAGGTGCCAGTAAAACGTGTCGTTCTCAGCCTTGACCTTGGCTGCGATCGCCGGAACCACAAAGTCGCCGCAGTTACGGCTGTCGCCGGAGACGGCGAACGTCCACGAAGGCGTAGCGGTTTGCGCTCCGGCAAGGACAGCCATACAGGCTGGCGTCGCCAGTGCGGACAACATCAACAGTGGACGGAAAAGAAGCGGCCTCGACATGCATTCAGCATAATGGTCGCAACCGCAGATTGAACGGACTGTTGCTAGGATGCGGCTTCCGACTCCGCACTTCGTGCGAAACGGCCGATCATGGCTGCGAGCGCCAGTACCGGTGTAGCCACAAATCCTGCAATGAGGCGAGGTATGCGGCGAAAGTCGTCCAGCAACGAGCGGCCGCGATGACCGGAAAGGAACACGCCTCTGCGCATCACGTGCAGATGGAAAAGGGCTGAAACGGTTGCAAACACGCAGACGGCAAGTGTTGCCTTTCCCGGAGCGGGCGCGCCGGCCGCACGGTGAGTGAGCCAGTCCAGAACCTGGGCCAATACCGGAACGGCGAAGACTACGGTCAGGTCTCCCAAAAACCGCGATCGGAAGCTCAAAGCCCTTTGCTGTAGACCGGCATAGACGCCCGCGGTGAGCGTCACATAGACGATCTCGACCAGGACAACAGGGAGTCCGGCCCTGAGGAAAGTGTGACTGTGGTTGGCCCGCATCATTGCGACTAGATATACGGTGGACCGCGCCGCCGTGCTGAGCAAGGCACACTTCCAATTCCAGCAGGCGAAGGCCTGCGCCCAAAAAGGAGTCCGGCTGTGCGGGTTCATACCTCTATGGTGACGGGATGCAGCCAAATCCACATCAAGGGACGGTTACAACTGGATTGAGATTGGTCTGTGTACCGTATTCAGGTAGATTCCTGACTGGTTGTGACTTGAGTCACGGTGGAGTGAGGAAGGGGCCGGATAGCCTCGAAATGGTAGGCAAGGCGAGCGCAATCATAGCAGCCCAATTGCACGCCAGGAGCGTCTTCATATGGCTTATGTAGTGACTGATGCATGTACCAAGGATTTTGTCTGTGTGGCGGAATGCGCTACCGCGGCCATTGCGCCGACGGTGGGTGATCCGGCTGCCGGCACTGTTTCACAGGTGTTTATCAATCCCGATGAGTGCATCGACTGCGGAAACTGTGCAGAAATCTGCGCTCAGCACGCAATCTTTCCGATGGACGATCTACCAGCCCACAAGGCTGAGTTTGCCGAGAAGAACCGGGCATTCTTCAATTAATTCGCTGAAACGCCCAAAGCGAGGCATACCCCTGTTCCGCTAGGGTCCCGGTTTTGCTGGTGCCTCTGTCGTAGTCTGGGTCGATGCCGGTGCATCCGGTGCGGTTGACGAGGCTGCTGGCGCGGGAGCAGGAGGAGCTTGCTGCGGCGCCGAAAGCTTGCTCACCGCAGCCGGCGCCATGGGCGTCACAGGCAACGTGAGCGTCTGCACCGTCTGTGGATCGTCGCGTAAGCGGAGATAAAGTGTCCCATTGACCGGGTGAGGGACGATCAACTGTGTCCCCGTAAAATCCTGCGGAACATCGGTCGCATTATCCAGCTCCGCCGTGGCCCCGACGGACGACGCAAGGAAGAGATCGGATCCGGTCAGCGCGCAGGGTCTGGCCACCGCGTGCGGGCAGCGGAGCTCCTTGAATTCTGGCAGGCGCACCAGTGTTCCTAGCGGCAGCCAGTCGCCCGTCGTTCCGTCGGCCGAGACAGGCCGCGCCCGCAACAGCCCAAAGGCCGAGGATCCGAACCGGGCCAGCGGTTGCATTGTACCGATCGCGGTTTTCGCGTCTTCCAGCCTCAGGCTGCCATCGGCCAGCGATAGCACAGTGTGGAAACTCAAGTCGGAGGCAGCTACCTCTACTTTTTCGGTGCGTGGGAAGCTCGTGGGCACCTTGGATTTGATGAAGAAGACAAACCGCCTATCCAGCGGAAGATCGTCAGGGCTACCGAGCCTGACCGGTGAAGCATTTGCGGGGTCATCTTGCGAGCCTTTGCTGAGCAGTTCAACCTGCGGCCGTGGCGGATTCACGGTCACAGGCGCTTTCAAGTGGCGACCGTCGCGCAAATCGACATTGGCCAGATAGGCCTTGTCCGGCTCGAGTCCGGCAGTAGAGTCGGCCGAGTTCAGCTTCAGGTTGTCAACATCTTCTTCGCGAGTCAGTGCGCCGGGAGTCCACGTCACCCCTGCCAGCGTCACTTTCGCCACTTCGTCCAGGCGTGTGCCTTTCAGCAGTGCCTCGGAATCTCCGGCACTGAGAGTAATACGGTCAAGGGAAGCAGCCTCGGCATATGCATTCAGTTTCAGCGTGTCAGGCTTCTCCAAACCAAACTGAAAGATGTTGATCGTCACCGGCCCTGGAGACGCGCCCTTCATTGGCATGGCCACTTCAAGCATGTCGGGCTTTGGGGACTTCCAGGCTAGCTTCTGAGCGCTGAGGCTGCCTGCCTGTGCTTCCAGCTTGTCTACGCAGAGCGAGCTCAGGCCTTCAATGTGGAGAGTGTCTTCGCGCCCCACCACCAGGGCCGACTGGTCGCCTGTCGCGAGGTTCCACTGTCCAGGCTGAGGCGCGCGGAGCCGGAAGTGCGGCCCCTCCCAGTCGTCAAAGCCCCATTTCCCGGTGACCACGCCGGTCAAATCGCCCTCAGGCAATGTTGGCACGCGTTGATCGAATACCAAACCACCTTGAGAGGGATCAGCTTTGATTGGCAGATCGATAGGACCGCTTTTGGCCACAATATGCAGCTTCAAATCATGAGCCAATTCGGTACTGAAGATCAGCGGTGCTCCCTCCGCAGATAACACCAGGCTGGGCTTTTGCGTGCAAAAACTCTCGCTTGAGTCCACGGGATGCAGCCCCGGCGGCTTTGTCGCACCTACGGGTGGAAGGGCAACCACGACAACTGACTTTGGATCGCGAAATGACGGGGGCACATTCAAGCGCAGATTCATCTCGTCCTTCGTAGGCAGCGCCAGCGCTGGAATGTACTGGAAATGCGCCGTATGCAAAGACGACAAAATCTTCGCGGTATCCACGATGGCGCCGATGTAGGGGCTGTAAAGTCCCCCTCCCGCCATCGGTGCGTAGCTGAGCTGATTCATCAGGTCACCCGTAGACCCGCTGGCCAACTGCATCACCATCGATTGCGCATTGGCGTCGTCCAGCACCAGGCCTTCCTGATGCTGCGTCAGGCAAGATGCCTGCTGGTCAACAGGCCTGTCAAAGCAGTTCTGATCGACCTTGATGCCCAGGCTCCGGGCAACCAGTCCGGAACGCACCTTCAGCAACTTAGGATCAGTCTGGGAAGTTGTCTTCACCTCTTCCAGGTAAGCATCCAGAAGCATCCGCTCCCAACTTGCCGCCTGCAGATCCTGGGTGGCGCGGACAAAAGAGCCGGGCCGGTCATGTACCGCCTTGCGCAAGGTGCTGAAGTCGCCCCCGGTCTCCGGCGCCAGGAAGACGACAGCTTGCTGTGCTTCCTTGGGAACGGTCACAAACACACCCTCCTCACGCGCCTGGCGCGACCAGGTCTCCACACGGGTAAACCAGTCTTGGGGCGGAGGATTTGTAGAACCGCGCAGGAATGCAACGATCAGCACGTAGCGTTCTGATTGGCTCTCCGGAAAGTCGGGATGAATCCAAAGCCGATCGCCGGGTAGCAGATTGGGAGTCTCGCCGATAGACAGAGTCAACTCTCCGCGCTTCACATGCACGTCCACCTTTGGCCCGGCGAGGTCGAAAGCGGGCCCATCGGCGCACCATCCGGATGAAGCCAAACACATCAAGCACAACAACAGAAACCAGCAACGCATATCTCTATTGTACGAAGTTCCGAGACAAAATTGGGTTGTCCATGGCCATCTGCCGTTGCGCTGGGCGGCCCCGGAGCTGCGCTTCACGTTGAATCCAAAGCAAGAGTCCCCAAGATCGGGTACACTGTCCGTGTATAGCTTTGAACCGAGGGTCAGGTTAAACGCATTTCTCTGGTTCATTTGGGCAATAGACAAAATGAAAGATGGCTGTCATTGGGTAAGAGCCATAGCATTATCATGGATTGCCTTACATTGATTTGAGTCACCATGCCAGCCACAAGAAAACCTGAAGAGTAAAGACCGCAGCCCCCGGGGAATCTGTAGACAAGTGATCTGATCATCGCCACAGTGGGTTGCGATTCATCCATCGTGTTGACGCAGGTTTAAAACTTAAGGCTGTTTTTCACTCGTTCACACGCACGTGTTGCCGGACTTTGGAACCAGGCGGCAAGCCGGCAGAATCGGTTGCAGTGCGTCAGCGGGCAGAACGGCGTACGGAGAAGAAAGTTATGAAATCGGCAAAAGCTGCGCACGGCAACGTAGATGTGAGTCACCTGAGCATTCCCGATGCGGAAGAGATAGTGGAAGAAGCCCTGAATGAGTTGGGTTTTTCGTCTGACCCGGGGATTGCCCGCGCTCTACACTTTCTGGCGCCGCCGGGTTACCAGGCCATTGTGGAGCTGTGCAGCGAAAACGGCCGAAGCAAGCGGCGCAATGCGTCCGCAGAAACTTGGTCGCCGGAAGAGGACGAAGTACGCATTTATTTTGAGCGCGTCGGCGACGGCGAAGGCGCTCCGCGTGCGGCCCGCTCGCCGCGTTCAGTTCAGGAGCCCGCCTACGACGAGGACGAAGACGACGGCCAGGAAGCCATTATCCCCGCCGATCTTGACGCACGCGTGAAGGAACTCTGCGCCGCCCTGGCTGAAGCGGAGCGTGGCGGACACGCCTTCATCGCGCTCAAGTGGTTTCGCGACTCGTTCCTGCCGCGCAAGGCCTTCCGGTGGAACCAGCACCCCGAGTCGCGACAGGCGGTCTTGGCTGAGGCCATCCAGCGCGGTGTGGTGCTCACCAGCAAGATCGCCAACCCCAAAACACCCGCCTATCCCACCACCACCATCCGCCTCAACCGCGCCGAGGCAGGAGTTCCAGATGAAGCGCAACGCTTCCATCCCGTTGCAGTCCACGGTGATTCGATTGCCGAGGCTATCGAAGAGGAACGAGGGAACCTGTGAGTTGCTACTTCCTTGAGGCGACGGCATTCGCAAAGCTTTTTGTGCAGGAGCAGGGGACCGATGCACTGATCAGCCTGATGGAAGCCGTCGAAGACAATCGCAAACTCATTTCCGCGTCTACACCGTTGGAGGTTTACGCGGCCGTCCGGCGGCGCGAGCGCTCCGGAGACGTTTCCGTGGAAGACGCCGTGACCGCGCTCGATACATTGCGTCTTGAAGCAGCGCGCATGGTGCAGCAACCACTGAATCCTGCCGTGCTTGAGGCCGCTCGCCAGCTACTGGACCGCACCACTTTGCGATGGCCTGACACGCTGCAACTGGCCGCCGCACTGGTGGCCCGCGACATGTTCCAAGGCACCGAGATCATCTTTGTCTCCGCCTCGCCGCAGCTTCTTGAGGTCGCAAAGACAGAAGGGTTTCATGCTCTGGACCCGAAGAAGGAACCGGCCGTGACAGTCAAGGAACCGCCCGTGCCGGTGACGGAACTGGAATAACCGGTTCGTATGCGACGAATTGCGCGCCTATGCCCCATAGGTCCATGCGCACGAAAAGATCTGAAATCATGCGCAAGTAGCTTCCGGATGCAGTATGATGTTTCCGGTTCTTGAAGTCCAAAGAAAGACCTGGCTCAAGATGAAAGACCCGCACAGAAATCCTTCGATCGATCCGTTTCCGAATTGCCCCGCACTTGACGGATACCACTGCGTAACCAATTCGCTGGCCAAGATATTCAATCATTTTGGCCATCCCCTGTCTGAAGATATGCTCCTCGGCCTCGGTGCCGGAATGGGCTTTATCTATTGGCAAATGAAGATGGGGACTGGCACCTACATCTTTGTGGGCGGCAGAGGAAACCACAAAAACTTCTATGAGGATCTTGGGGCAAGAATCGGCGTCAAAATCAGCGAAGTGACCACGTCAAGCGACAAGAAGGCTGAAGCTTGGCTGCTGGAGGCACTCGCGCGCAAGGAGCCGGTTATGCTCGGCGGCGACATGGGCCTCCTGCCCTGGTTCCATTTTCCGGAAGAATACCATTTTGGCGGCCACACCTTTGTAGTCTGCGGTTATGACGGCGACAAGACTGTGCTGGTTTCCGACATGGATGCGCAGACGGCGGGCTTGAAGAAGGGACTCTATTATCCGGTTTCCCTGGAGAACCTCAGCAAGGCGAGAAGCTCGCCCTTCAAGCCATTTCCGCCCAAGAATCTGCGCCTGGAGTTTGACTTTGCGCAATTTCGTGATCCGAGAACCGCGGAGATTGTCTCCTCCATTGAACAGACCGTCGACGCTCATCTCAATCCGCCGATCAAGAATTTTGGCGTAGAGGGATTGCGGCATACGGCGACCCAGCTATTGAAATGGCCCGCGATCTTCAACGATAAGGATCTGCGGATGAACCTCTTCAATTTATATATCTTCATAGAAATTGGCGGAACAGGTGGTGGTTGCTTCCGGTACATGTATTCAAGGTTCCTGAAAGAGGGAGCGAAGATTACGAGGAATCCGGCATTGGCGAAGGCCGCCGAAGAATTCGATCAAGCCGGCAAGAAGCTCACCCGAATCGGATTGCTATTCAAGGACGCCGAGAGGATGAGCGATATAGGAGAGAAGATACAGACGGCCTCTCGCTTGTTCCGTGAGATCGCCGATCAAGAGGAACAAGCCTGCACGCTTCTCAAAAAGAGCTTCTGACGGCCTGCGATGGACCGAAAACCAAACCTCAAACGCCGCATGCATTCAAGACCGCGGATTCTACTCCCGTCGAAACTGATTCGCCTTCTCAAACTCATCGCGCAACTCCGGCGTCCGCAGATTCTCCCGTACATGTGCCAGTCTCTGCTCCAGCGCGAACAAGGCTGCTTCCACGGCCTCAGTGTTGGTATGGGCGATATCGCGCCACATGGAGAAAGGACTCGCACCGAGTCGTGTCATTTCGCGCAGACCGCGGCCACCCACGTCTTTCAATTCAGGCGCATCGCCCACTCGATCCTCGAGCAACGCGCTCAGTGCCGTTGCCACAAACTGCGGCAGATGGCTGACCCACGCCACCAGCTCATCATGCCGTGCGGGATCGAGATCGATGATTTTCGAACCCATCGCCGCGACCCACTTGCGCCAATCTTCCACAAGCCCTGCGGATTGCGCAGAGCGGTCAGCTCCCGGATCGTCAGTGAACAGCCAAACGGCTCCGCGAAACAGATTCGCGTCGGCCAGCGCCGCTCCGCCGCGTTCTTTGCCTGCCATGGGATGCCCAGGAAGGAACGCTGCACGATCAGGACTATTGAAGAGACGTGCGGCAGATTCTGAGATCACACGTTTGGTGCTGCCAACATCTGTCACCAAGTGGTCCGAGCCAAGCACGCCAGTCAGCTTCTCCATGAAGTCGAGAGTTGCGTAGATAGGCACAGCCAGCACAATTACCTGGCTCTCCTTCGCTGCTTGCAACGGGTCAGAGGTAACGGAGTCGACAGCGCCCATGGTGAGCGCCACCTGGGCCTGATCGGGACTTCTGTTCCATCCGGTGATGGTCCCGCGAAATCCCGCCGCGCGCAACGCCAATCCCGCCGATGTGCCCAGCAGGCCCGTCCCCAGGATGGCGATGCGCTCGATCATTGGTCTCTCGTTGCTCCAAGATAGTGCAGAAGAAGCGTTGCTGGCTGGGTTAGCCACGCTAACTCCGCTACAGTGTTCTTCCCACCGCCGCCGCAACAACCTTTAATTCGCCCATCAGCTTCTCAAACTGGTCAAGGAATAACGTCTGCGCCGCGTCGGAAGCCGCTTTGTCTGCGTTGGGATGAACTTCAACCAGAATCCCATCCGCGCCTGCAGCCACCGCGGCCAACGCCATGGGCGCCACCATGTCGCGCCGGCCTGTTCCGTGCGAGGGGTCGCCTACAATTGGCAGATGTGAAAGCTTGTGCGCCACCGGAATCGCCGAGATGTCCATCGTGTTGCGAGTCGCGGTTTCATACGTTCGAATTCCGCGCTCGCAAAGAATCACATCGTAGTTGCCACCCGCCATGATGTATTCCGTCGACAGCAGCAACTCCTCAATGGTCGCCGCGATACCGCGCTTCAATAACACCGGCTTGCGCGCCTGGCCCAGCTCGCGCAGCAGGTTGAAGTTCTGCATGTTACGCGCGCCCACCTGGAACAGATCGGTATACGGCAGCATCTGATCGATCTGCGAGATCTCCATCACCTCGCTCACTGTCAGCAGCCCGTGCGCATCGGCAGCCTCGCGCATCAGTTTGAGTCCAGGAATGCCCAACCCTTGAAAGGCATACGGCGAACTGCGCGGCTTGAAGGCGCCTCCGCGCAGAAAGCTCGCGCCGGCCGCCTTCACGCGCGCAGCCGTCTCCAAAATTTGTTCGGAGCTCTCGACGGCGCACGGTCCAGCCATGATCGCGACCTGCTCGCCGCCCACTTTCACACCGTTGCGAAACTCCACCACTGTGCCTTCCGGGCGAAACGCACGTCCGGCCAGTTTGTAAGGTGCGCTGATGCGGTGCACGTGAAGTACGCCCGGCAGCACTTCAAATTTAGTCAGGTCGACACTGGCGGTGGGACCCACGCCAGCCAGAATGGTTTGACTTGCTCCAGTGGTTCGATGGACACCGACTCCGGCTTCCACCATCGCGTCGATCACTGCATCGATCTGCTCTTCGGTGGCCTTCTCTTGCATAGCTACAATCATTGCTTGTTCCCTGTCTCGGGCGCGCTTGTCTCTGTTCTTGCGCCAGTGCCGTGGCCCGGCTCGTGGATCTGAGTTCCCTGCGACAGGTCTTGGTCGCGGGGGTGATCGTGTGCCAGGGCGTTCCTCTCCGATGCCAACTCGTCCCTCTGCAGTGCCCGCATCACGTCGATGATTCGCTCGTAGATATGCGTCAGTTCGATGTCCGGCAACGGGCCCTTGTTTGCCGCACGCACATTGGCGTAGATCACCTTTTCGCGTGCCGGTTCATACACCGGCAGCGACGTGGCGACCTTCAGATGACCGATCTGCAAAGCGGCGCGTGCCCGTTCGCTCAGCAACTGAACCAGTTGCCGGTCAAGAGCATCGATTTGATCTCGCAATTCTTCCAGCGTCATTCCATCCTCGTGTTGCGCTCCGCATACTTGCCTTCTAACGGCAAGGCCCAGCACGCGGGGTGCATAGGAGTAAGAGTTGAATCCAACTATACGGCCTGAAAAGCCGTAGCAGGGGCGTGTTCCGCCGGGCCGGCACCACTGGGGCGCAGGCCCTTGATAAATCGAGCGACTGCATCCGGCGCTGCTTCCGGAGTCGAGCGTTCAATCAACTCGACAATCGCGCTGCCGACCACCGCGGCATCCGCGAACTCCGCAACCTGGGCGACGTGTCCCGCGTTACTGATGCCGAACCCCACGGCCACCGGCAGCTTTGTCCATCGCCTGATGCGCTCGACCAGCGCCGCCGCATCGGCAGTCAGGTTCTGCTGCTTGCCGGTAATGCCTACGCGCGAGATGGCATAAACAAATCCCTTAGAGTGCGTGGCGATAGCCTCAAGGCGCTCGTCTGGACTGGTGGGCGCGGCCAGAAAAACTGGAGCCAGCCCGACCCGCACCATCTCGGCCAGGTATTCGTCCGCTTCTTCCACAATCAGATCTGTCACCAGCACGCCATCGGCGCCGGCGGCCGCCGCATCGTCTGCAAACCTCCGTAGTCCGTAATGCAATATCGGATTGAAATAGCCAAAGAGAATCAGACCCGCCGCAGGCCGCGCCTTGCGTATCTCGGCTGCCAGACTCAGCACATCCTTGAGGCTCGTTCCTTGCGCTAAAGCCCGCTCCACCGCCCGCTGGATAATAGGTCCATCGGCCAGCGGGTCACTGAATGGCACACCCAGTTCGATCACCGCCGCTCCGGCGTCGATGGATGCGAGCGCAATGGCTCGCGTAGCCTCGAGACTTGGGTCTCCGGCTGTCAGGTACACAACCAATCCGGGTTTGTGTTCAAACAGAATGGCCATTAAAGTCTCGGAGTTCTGCGGTTAAGCTCCCTCGATCTTCAACTCGTGCGCCAAGATACCCATATCCTTGTCGCCGCGCCCAGAGAGGTTCACCACCAGTATGTCATGGGGAGCGCACGTGGGAGCAAGCTTCAGAGCCTCGGCAACTGCGTGTGCGCTTTCAAGTGCCGGCAGAATTCCTTCTGTACGAGCCAGCCGCACCACCGCATTCAGTGTCGCATCATCATCCTGCGAAACGTACTCTGCCCGTCCCGAATCGTGGAGCGCCGCATGCTCCGGCCCGATTGAGGCGTAGTCCAGTCCCGCTGAAACCGAGTGCGTTAACGCAATCTGGCCATTCTCATCCTGCAAAACGTAGGAGTACGTGCCCTGCAATACGCCCGGCGAGCCGCCGCTGAAGCGTGCAGCATGCTCGCCCAGTTCGGTTCCGCGCCCGCCAGCTTCTACACCAATCAGCCTGACCTGCCTGTCCGGAATGAACTCGTAGAAGGCCCCAATCGCATTCGATCCTCCGCCCACGCAGGCAATCACGGCGGTAGGCAAGCGGCCTTCCCTTTCAAGAATCTGTTCCTTCATCTCGCGGCTGATGCAGCGGTGAAAGTCGCGGACCATGGTCGGATAAGGATGCGCACCCAGCGCGCTGCCCAACAGATAATATGTTGTCCGAACGTTGGTGACCCAGTCGCGCATGGCCTCGCTGATGGCGTCCTTCAGCGTCTTCGAACCGGAGGAAACACCGCGGACTTCCGCGCCCAGAAGGCGCATGCGCAGCACATTTAATTCCTGGCGCGCCATATCCACATCGCCCATGTAGATCACGCATTCAAGGCCGAGCAGAGCGCACACCGTAGCGGTGGCAACACCGTGCTGTCCTGCGCCCGTCTCGGCGATGATGCGCTTTTTGCCCATTCGCTTGGCCAACAATCCCTGGCCCAGTGCGTTGTTGATCTTGTGCGCACCGGTATGCAGCAGGTCTTCGCGCTTCAGATAGATCTTTGCCCCGCCCAACTGCTCCGTGAGGCGCTTGGCGAAATAGAGCGGAGTCGGCCTTCCCGCAAAGTTCTTCAACAGGTCGGCCAGCTCAGCCTGAAACGCCGCGTCGGCCTTGGCAATATCGTACTCGTGCTCCAGTTCGACCAGCGCCGCCATCAGTGTTTCCGGCACATAGCGGCCGCCATAGACGCCGAAACGGCCTGGCCGCGACTCGGAAGGAATGGATGGAACAATGACTGATGCCATGGGGTTGGACCTCCTGCGGGCTCACCCCGCGATTGGGGGAACACTTCAGTGTACTAGGGCTGCACTGCTTGCTCTGAGACTTCGAAGATCGCGTTCAAGTCAGATACCGACCAGACTTCCGGCTCCCGCGAAGCTCCTAGTCGGCGTATTCGTTCTCGGGATCGTCGGCGACTTTGAAGCGCCTGGTTTCTATCTCCCATTGCCGAGCAAAGCCGGTCCTTCTCTCAAATCCATTATCGTCGGCATAAGTAATCGTTCCGTGGCACATGGGCCACACTAGTTTAGTTATGTGATTTGCGAAGGCCGTTTCCATCGCGTAAAGGATGATGCGGAATTTGTCGCCGGGGAGACTCAATTCAAGTGGATGCCGATCTCCTGGACGCAACACAAACGGTTCAGTCAGAGTCTGAGCTCCGACGGTTTCATAAGGCGAGCCATTTTCCGCGTAAAGATCGAAACTGACGTCACATCTTTGAACATGGCTGACCGTTCCACCGACATTCGTCAGCATGACTTCAATCTTCCATGCGCCATCACCGCGGCGATCATAGAGGACGCACGAGGAGGGGTCCAGTTTGACGCTGCGAACAATCACTCTGGGCCGAAACTGGGTGGCGAGGATTACGTTGGAAATCCTTGACTGTTCTTCAATGGCGTTTAGAGTTCCATTGGCTACGATGATTCCAATGATCCCTGCAAGGAAGAGCGCAACATTAGGCAGATTTTCAGGGGAGAACAGGCGTGATAAATAAACTGCTGACGGAGCTGGAGCAGTGTCCCCCTGGGGTGTTGCCCTGGGCGCTTCAACCTGCCCCCATGCAAGCGGGGCCGCGATGAGCATAGCGAGAATCACGATGAATTTGGGCATTCTTCTGAGAATCATGGTTTCTCGATCTCGTTTTGAGGAGCGGCCTAAGCCGAATTGACCCTCTATTTAGCACAAAGTGAATTGTCGATCAAAAGCTTTACATAAATCTAACTCATGCCACAGAGTTAGACCGAAACTTTACGCGGATTCTGGCAGTGATCGGTAAGTGAAGCATGTCCGAAACTGAACTCCCAGCCGAGTTTCACTGTCCTACTTCCTATTTCTACTGATGTCGCAAAGCATGTCCGAGTGAATGTTGAGACCAATATTGGTCATATTGTAGAAATGCTCACTGGCGACCAGCCAGACGATCTCGCAGATTACGCGTTCAGAATAGTGAGCAGTTAAGCGCGCAAAGGTCTTCGGATCGACCCTCTTGTCCCTTGTCAATTCGGTCACATAATCCAAAGCAGCGCGCTCCGCATCAGAAAACAGGGCACTCGTTCCGTATCGGTCGAGAGCATCGAATTTGGCCTCATTCATTGAGCCCTTGATCACGAAGGAGCGGCCGATATCGATGCAGAAAAGGCAGATGTTGAGCCGCGCTACCTGTTCGCGGATCAACATGACGGTCTCCGGCACCAGTTCGAGCTTCTTGTCCAGTTCGCTGATCTTGGAATAGAACAGGCCAAAGCCCACCGGCAACCGCGCGCAGAACACTTTCAGCGGTGTAAGCACTTTGCCGAATCGCCGGCGTGTCATCACATACGCCAGCTTCATGAATGGAGCTTTGGGCTTTTCGATGGGGGAGAGAAACGTCTCCATGAGTCAACCTCGATTCAATCTGATCAGGCCTCGAGGGAAGGCGGCTTATTCGCGGTCTGCTGCCCTCGCCCGAGCTACGAACCCGCGCACTTTATCGGGATCTTTGCGTCCCGGCGCCGCTTCAACACCTGAAGCTACGTCCACCCCCCACGGCCGCAGGGTCACAATGGCTTCAGAAACATTCTCTGGATTCAGCCCGCCCGCTGCGATCAGGCGCTTCCGAGCTTCCGCGTTTCGACGGAATATTTCGCGCGCATTTTCCCAATCGAACGTCACGCCGGTACCACCCACGGCCACGGGCGTGAGTGAGTCGACCAGAACTCCATCCACGTCCCGATTCCGGGTGTGTTGGGCAATCTGTTCCGCCACCACATCCACGGTCTCAGTGCCGAAATGCACTACCCTCAGAATGCGCAGCTCGCTTCCCATCCGCTCTCGCAGGCGTCCAGGGACGCCCGGTCCGGCTTCGGAGTGAAGCTGCACTCCCGTCAGTCCGCAGACAGTTACAGCGGAGTAGATTTCGTCGAGCCCCGCGTTTACAAAAACACCTATCTTCTCCAATGTTGGCGGGAGATGCGGCACGATGGCTGCCACCTGCGCAGCGGACACCCTCCGCGGGCTGGGCGCAAACACGAACCCTACTGCGTCGGCACCGGCCTCCGCTGCGAGTTGCGCATCTTCCAGCGAGGTACTGCCGCAAATCTTGATCCACATGCTCATCGCGCCGCCGACACTCCCGCAAGCAACTCCGCCAGCGCCGCGCCCGGATCCACTTGCCGCATCAGACTCTCGCCAATCAGAAACGTGTCAAATCCCGCGTCTCGCAATCGCCCCAGGTCGTCCGCAGTCGAAATTCCGCTCTCTGCCACTCGCGCGGTGCCCGCCGGAATCCGCCCGACCAACTCAAGCGATGTTTCCAACCGTACGTCGAAGCTCTTCAAGTCGCGGTTATTCACTCCGATTGCATCAGCGCCCGTCTCACCCAGCGTTCCCAGAACCCGGTCCAGTTCTTCGCGCGTGTGCACTTCGACCAGCACATCTAGTTCATGCCCCCGAGCCGTCGCGGCCAGGCGCTTCAGTTCGGTGTCGCTCAGCGCGGCCGCGATCAGCAAGATCGCATCTGCTCGGTGCGCGCGGGCCTCCAGGATTTGGTACTCGTCCACCATGAAGTCTTTACGCAGGCAAGGCAATGTCACGGCACTCGACGCTAATTCCAGGTTGTTCAGGCTCCCCTGAAAATAAGGTTCGTCGGTCAGCACCGAGAGCGCCGCTGCACCACCCTGCATGAGTCGCCCTGCCAACCACGCTACGTCAAAATCCGCGCGAATCAGTCCCTTTGAGGGTGAGGCCTTTTTGATCTCTGCAATAATCGCCGGACCGGTTGCCGCTCTCTGCCCCAATGCCGCCGCCCAACGCCGAGGTTGGTGCATTGCTGCCTGGCGTTCCAATTCGGCCAGCGGAACCAACGCCTTGGACGCGGCCAATCGAGCCCTCGTCGTCGCCAGAATTGTGTCAAGATGGGTCAACATACTCTAAGTCGAGTATACGAGGCTGAACACGACTGAGAGCGGGGAAGCTTTGCAGTCCCTGTCGCTAATGAATCACAACGGGCGCGCGGTGTTTGCAGCCGCAGGAGCGGCGCAAAACGATCTCCACCGGGAGAACAATCCTGTTGCCTGTCTGCGGAAGTTCGCCGCGCGCAATGCGATCGAACAACAGACTGGTCGCCGTCCGGCCCATTTCCAGCGCAGGCTGGCGGACTACGGTGAGGGACGGAGACGTGAATTCCGCCATGTCGAAGTCGTCGAAACCAGCGAAGGCCAGATCGTTCGGCATCTTCACGCCAAGATGCAAAAGCGCACCGAGAACATAGCGCGTGGCAAGCGTATTCGATGTAAGGATCGCTGTGGGTGGGTTCGGTCCTCGCAGTTTTTCTTCAACTGCGCGCAAGGTGTCTTCCTGAGACTCGCAGCCGAAGAATGAGTCTTCCTGCAGTCCTGCATCCTGAAGCGCACGGCGATAGCCCAAAAATCTGGCGTTGATCGTAAACAGGACACGGCTGAGTCCCATGAACGCAATGCGCTGATGTCCATGCTCGATCAGGTGTTCCACCATGCGTCGCGCGCCGGCCGTGTTCTGGACCAGAACAACATCCATGGCAGGGTCGTCGACCGGCCGGTCAAAGGCGACAACCGGGGTTTTGCCAAACAAGCCACGTGTAAGGCGGGATTGCCGAAATCTAGCGGGAATTACGACCACCCCGTCCACGTGCCGTTGGAGCATTTGCTCCGCCTCTGCAAACTCCGTATCGGGATCTTCGTCTGAAGTTGTAATGATGACGGAGTAGCTATGTTCTTTGGCGACGGTAGTCACCGCGTGCGCGCAATTGGCAAAGAATGGGTCGTAAAGGTAAGGAATAATCAGGCCGATGCTCCGGCTTTGCTGTCCGCGAAATGCACGCGCCAGTTCGTTGCGCCGATATTTCAACTGCTCAATTGCAGTCTGTACCCGCTGAGCCGTTTCCGTTGAGACAGGGACCGTTCCGCTCAGTACACGCGAAACTGTCATGGTGCCCACCCCCGCCAATCGGGCGACATCGCTCATGGTGGGTTTCCGGAGCGTTGCTTGTGCCCGAACGGCTGGGTTAGCGCCGCTGGTCGATCTATTCTTACGAGAGTCTGGCAATTCGCTTACTCCAGGAACACTCAACACCCTGCGGCTTTAGCAGTGCGCTCCTCGAGTAGATTGTGGCGTGGTCTTGTGATTTCAGCTCTAGCGATGCATGAATGCAGGGTTTCAATCAGAACTCCACCGATCTACAAGAAAGCGCTGGACTAAGCTCGCACTATATCAGTTGACCGGGGCAATAGCAACCGCGCCATCACGAATGGCGCCGCGCGAGTAACAGGGATTGAGCCGAACTCCCGTACTGCCCAACCTGCGCCCATTCTGCAGGCCGCTATAAGTCCTGCTGATTTAGTAATTCATCCCAAAATCTGCGGCTATGGCGCGCATGGCCAATATTCCGTTCATCCAGATTTCGCATCTAACAAATGAGGTCTGTCAGAGGGCTGCAATCGGAGTCTCTCCGGGCAAGTCCTAATTGACATTGAGATACAATCAAGATAGCGGAACGGCTTCATGAGCAACCCGGCAGCAGTTGTGTCTGTGGGCCAAAGACTCCCGAAGGATGGTTTCCTCCCTGACCGAGCGAGCGATTGGCAACAGGAATCGGCAGAGGATAACTGAAAGCTTGGGCCTCGGTGATCTGGGCCTTGAAAACTGAATAAATGCTCTCCGCATCGGCTGGAAAATAGGGCAAATTGATTGATATTCATCATCATCTAATTTACGGGGTGGATGACGGAGCTCCCGACCTGGAAACCTCCCTGGAGATGGCACGCGAAGCCGCAAGCGAGGGTGTAACTCACATTGTCTGCACTCCGCATGCGAATGATCGGTATCCCTATCAGTTCGACGTAAACCAAAATCGCCTGGTCGAATTGCGCAGATCGCTGGACGGGATTATCAACCTGAGCCTGGGATGCGATTTCCATCTCACGGCCGACAACATTGCCGACGCGCTGACCCACCCTTTGCAATATTCGATCGAAGGGAGAGGTTACCTGTTGATCGAATTTCCCGATCATGTAATCCCTCCCCAGCTCACTGATGCTTTATTTAAGCTTCAGTCGGTGGGTTATACCCTGATCGTTACTCATCCCGAGCGCTATCCCGCATTGCAGCGCAAGCCTGAGTTACTTGCGGATTGGATGCGCCAGGGATGCCTGGTTCAGGTCACTGCCGGGTCGTTGTATGGGCGATTTGGAGAGCTAGCGAAGGCCTTTTCCAACGAATTGCTCGAGCGCAACTGGATCCACTTTATAGCTACCGACGCGCACCATCCCGAGTGGCGACCACCGCATCTCAAAAAAGGGTTTGATTATGTAGCTCAAAGGGTCGGAGATGAGACGGCACGGCGTCTCTGCGTCACCAATCCGTTAGCCGCTATAGAAGGCGCGAAGTGGCCAGAGCAGCCAGAGCCAGTGGGTCTTTGGGAGTACCTGCCGATGAAGTTCAATGCCAGCCGCTATCCTGTCAAAATCAAGCCCACATCCGGCAAGTCCAGCTCAAAGCAAATCACCGACGAAGCCTCTAAGTCGGACTCAAAGGACGTGCCAAAATCCGGCCCAAAGAGTTTCTGGGATCGCCTGCTGGCCAGATAGGCGCAACTCATCATCGCTGCGCCGCACAACAGCCAATTCCATACAGGTATCCTGAATATCCATCTTCCATCTGTTAGCGGGAAGATGGATAAGTGCGCCTGAAGTGATAGCTGGCACCGATAGTGAAGCCTTGCGGAGTGAGATTGTGCGGACCGAAAGTCTGCTGCCAGATCTGGTACTCGTATTCACCGCGTACCCAAAACTGACGCCAAAAGCGATATTCCACGCCCCCGCCAGGAGCCAAGACGGCGAAAGTATCGTGCGTGTAGCGCGGATTTGGAGGGGGGATTTCACCAAAGTCGATGCTGCCTACGCCGCCCAAAAATTTTGCGTAGGGTCGAAGGTTCCGGTAGTGCCGCCAAGTGTAGCTCAACCCACCGAGACCAGTATCCTGGCGCATTACTGAGGGCACTCTCGATGGCCGATCATAATCAATCGCGTGCCCTTCGGCCTCAACGCTCAGGTTGCGCAGTTGGCCTGGCAAGTGATCAAGGTTCCAGTCAGCCCAGGCTGAGATACCAATCATTCTGCTTCCGTATCCCCAATCGAGGTCATAATCGGATATACCGATGCCTACAACAAGGGGCAAGCCACCCTCATGAGCTGCTGGAGCCACTTGGGAAAATGCGGGAATTGTCGCTGCCACGAAGAAAAATGCGAGGGTCAGCTTCGGGAACAGATATCGGGACATTCAAAATCTCCTTCCAAAGTTGCAGATCAACCCCCCCGAGGCAAATCCCTGCCGACTAGTTTACACGCATCCTCGAGGGTTTCAAATCAACGATCTTCTGGAGTATCAGTTAGTGCAGCCCGCAGGTAAATGCAACCCTTACTTTGATCGCTTGAACGTCTGGTGAGAAAGAAAATGTATTCGGGTAATGCGACTATCTGGCAACAGGGACGAGCGTCGAGCCGGCGCCTTTTTGGCGAATTTCCCTTCAGCGAATTCCGCCTGCCGACCCAAATCAGAATACGCTAAAGCGCTTCGCCCGGTCGAGGAATGCGTCCCTCTGTACACCGATCGGCAATGAGGGTCTTGGTACCTTGCACCAGCCAAACTGACAAACCCAACCGGCCTTGACGATTTGGTTAGATGCGATATCGACTATCAACGTAACCACTCGGTTTGAACACTGGGTGCGATCGATAGTTTCGGTGCATAGCATCGGCAAGACGCCAGCCGCTAGTTAGCCCAACTGATTGACTCTCGCAAAGATTCTTACCTGTATCTCGGAAGACGATAGCAAGAGCACTATTACGCTCGGGCGTAATTCTTGTGTCTCCTCACGGGCAATACTGTTCTAGGTATAGGAGCGCAAACAAAGGGAGTCTCTTTACATCATTGATTCCAAATAGTTTCTTTTCATATTTCCTCAGTTGCTCGCAATCTTGAGCAGTGCCTCCCGTCTTGCTTGCCATTGGCAAAACGCGTAGACTCAAGCTGATTGTCGCCGCTTCGCTCCTCATTACTTAACGACCCTAGGAGCCAAGTGCGCAATATGCCACGACCTGACAAGGAGAAGCCAGTATGAGCGACATGATTGTCTGTCTGGCAGCCGACCATAATGGCGTGGAATTGAAAACCAAGGTGAAGGCCTCCCTGGTAGCGGCAGGTTTCCGCTGCCTCGATCTCGGTCCTTATTCTTCTGTGATCTCCGTTGACTATGTGGACTACGCCCAACAAGTGGCCACATTGATACAAAACGGAGATTGCGATCGCGGAATTCTCATCTGTGGCACAGGCATCGGAATGAGCATTGCGGCCAACAAACTCCCCAAGGTGCGCGCCGCGGTGGTGCATAACCTCGAGAGCGTCGGTAAGTCCCGCGAACATAACGATGCTAACGTGCTCTGCCTGGGATCGTGGATCAGGACAGACGAAGAGAACATCGAGCTCAGCCACCTATGGCTCTCAGAGAAGTTTGGTGAGCGTCGCCACGTGCGGAGGGTGGAACGTATCGCGCCGGATCCTCGGGGCAAGGTGGTCTTCACTAACGGCATCTTCGACATTCTTCATCAGGGTCATCTGGCGCTGTTGGCGTGGTCGCGCAATCTGGGCGATCGGTTGGTGGTTGGTATCAATTCCGACGAGTCGACACGTGCGCTCAAGGGGAAGGGGCGGCCGGTCAACTCCCAGGAGAACCGGAGAGCCGTTCTCCAAGCTCTGCGATTCGTCGATGAAGTGGTCATTTATGACGAACTCAAACCTACCGCACTCATTGCATCCCTGCGCCCGGCGATTGTTGTTAAGGGCGGCGAGTGGCTTGCCGATGAGGTGCGCACGCAGGACGAGATTCCACCCGAAGTCGAGATCAAGATCTTTCCGCTGGTGAAGGGCTACTCTTCCACCAATGTCATTCGCCGGATAAGAGGCGAAGAATCCCTCCCGATCACCGCCTAGACACTCGCTCGCAAGCGATTTACGGTCGCGGGACTCTCTAACTCAACTGCTGCGAGGCTCAGTGTTTGAAATTGAAAGCCTGATTGCAAGGACGCCTGCACTTGACTGATTTGCAGAAAACTGTGGATAGTTTCGAAGACGCCAGGGTGCTGTTGCTTGGCGACACGATTCTGGATATCTACACCTATGGCTCAGCCATGGGGCTCTCAGCAGAGACTCCGACGATCGTGGCGCGGCGAAAAGAAATGAAGTACTCTCTGGGCGGCGCTGCGCTGGTCTGCAGAAATCTGCTGGAGTTGGGCGCAGCCGTTCAGTTTGTCACGCTCGTGGGAGCCGACGAAGAAGCATCGCATGTGCGGGAGTTCTCCGCCCCCAGGTTAACGCTGCTTCCTGTGACGGATCCCAGCCGCCCGACTACAGTTAAGCATCGGTTTTGGGTGGATGGCTACAAGCTCTTCCAACTCGACCAGCGCGACGACAGTCCCGTGACTGAGGCAATTGCCGAGCAGGTTCGTTTGCAAGTGGAGAAATCCCTGGCCGACGCGGATATCGTGGTGATCTCCGATTATCGCCACGGATTGCTCTCCGAAGGCGTTCTAGCTGCGCTGATTCCACGGCTTCACGCGACAGGTAAACCGGTGTACGTGGATTCGCAGGTGTCTCAGAATGCCAGCAATCACTCACTCTATCGCGGGGGATGCATAATCTGCCTTAACCTGAAAGAAGCGCGATGCATCGATCCGCAATTTACTCCGAGACTGGATGCGAAGGCTTTTGCCGAGTTGAATCGCGCATTGGACACGGAGCGGATCGTGGTGAAGTTGGGCGAGGACGGCGCGATGTTTCAGCATGGAACGCGGGTAACACAAGTTGCAGCGAGCAAAGTTGCTGTGGTCGACACGACCGGAGCGGGGGACGCATTTCTCTCCGCTTTCTGTCTTGTCGGAGCCGGCGATCCCAAATCCGCGCTACGGTTGGCTAATACGTGGGCGGGACTTTCAGTGCAGATTCACGGAACCATTCCACCCCAGAAGGCCGATTTGTTGAAGGCCGTGAAGGAGCCTTGAAATGGCATATGGATTGACACTGGAGCAGGTGCGGCAGACCAACCGGCCAGAGCCCCACCATAAGCCTTGGGGTAGCATCACATCTTTGACGGAGATGACGGAATACTCCATGTATCGCATGGATATTTCGGCAGGAGGCGTGCAACAACTGCACTTCTTTGGGAACGAATACCAGGCCTTCGTGGAAGCGGGCGAGATCGTAGTCCGCAGTCTGGACAAACTTGGCCGCGAGCAGTCCGGTAGAGTGAAATCCGGGGAAGTGCTTCCGTTGCCGAAGTTTTTGGTGCATGCATTTTCAAGCGAGCACGGTGCTGTAATTTATCTATTCGGAGCGCGATCCGCCGAATCATTGCAGCCTTTCTATGCGGAGACAGAAGAGGCAGCAAAGGCAGCTGCCCATGCGCTCAATGCGACTGAATTGCCGCATTGGGGCAAGCCCACAACGGATGTGCGCGAAAAATACTGGGGCCGGATCGAAACGATTCTGAGCGAAGACGTAGCCGCCAAGCGCATCTTTGTGCAGAAGGGCGGTCGGGGAAGTCTGGAGTTTCACGTCGAAAAGCGCGAAACCTACTATATCCATTCCGGATTGGTCCGCGTGGGGCTGCGCATCGGCCGTGCGGAGAACCACAGCATTGTGATGAGTCCCGGTGAGAGCTACGACGTTCGGCCTGGCGTGATGCATCTGCGCGAAGGCCTGGAGGACACGGTGATCATCGAAGTGTCGACGCGGGACTCGGATTCAGATTCTTATTTGGTCGAAGATGGCCAGACATATCGCCATATCGATTCGGTTCAAAACTCAACGCCAACGAAAAAATAGGAGCATTCAGTTTGAAAATCTTTCTTGACTCTGCAAATCTTCTGGACGTAGAAAACGCCCTTGCTCGCGGCCACATTTCCGGAATCACGACCAACCCCTCGCTGCTCGCGAAAGAGCCCAAGGCAAATTTTCTCGGGCACATCAAGAAGATCGTCAAGCTGATTGAGGCGGATGGGCGCGGCCTGCCGCTCAGTGTTGAGGTGTTCGCCATCAAGCCGGACGAGATGATCGCCCAGGCGCAGCAGTTTGTGCAGGAACTCGCCTACCCGCAACTAAACATCAAGGTTCCAATCGGCTGGGATGAGCTCAAAGTAATCTACGCGCTCGCCAAGATGGGCATCAAGGTGAATTGCACCTGCATCTTCACCGAGGAGCAGTGCGTACTTGCCGCATCGAGCGGCGCAAGTTATGTCTCCATCTTTCATTGCAGGCTGAAAGATATTGGCGGAGATCCGGTAAGAGTCATTGAGAATACCCGTCAGATCTTCGATCAGGCAGGACACAACGCGAAGATCATCGTAGGCAGCATTCGCATGCAGACCGACATTTTGGAAGCGCATCTTGCGGGTGGGCATATTGTCACTGCGGGCGCGAAGATTGTGGAAGGAATGGCGGCTCATCCGGCAACCGACAAGTCGGTTCAGGGATTCCTGAAGGACTTCGCAGGCTGGATCTCGTAATGACCGTCTGCTTCGACATCGACGGAGTATTGTGCAACCAGGTGGCGGGCAACTACGAGGACGCACATCCCAACCGCGCAATGATCGACCTGCTGAATCGGCTCCATGATCGGGGACACAGAATTGTCCTCCACACGAGCCGATTCATGGGGCGCGCTGGCGGCGACCGCACGGAAGCCGAACGCATCGGGCGTGAATTTACCGAGCGCCAGCTCGTCGCGTGGGGCGTGCGATATCACGAGCTGTGGATGGGAAAACCTCGCTTCGATTACGTGATCGACGATCGTTCTGTTTTTTACGATTCCGATTCCAATCGCATTGAAGCCTTTCTGGAAGAGCGGGCAAGTAGCAATGAGAAGCGAGTGAGCGGCTAGAATACCCCGCTGCTCTTATTTCTTTTCGGGCTGTGCGGCCCTGGTGATCAGTTGCGTGGTGCTGAAGCCTTCGACAAACGGGACAATCTTCACTCGCCCGCCCCACGAGCGGACTTCCTTCGCGCCTACAATCTCATCGGCCACATAATCGCCGCCCTTCACAATGACGTCCGGGCGCAGGGCGATCATCATCTCGAGAGGTGTCGGCTCATCGAATATCGCGACCGCGTCCACTGCTTGCAGCGCTGCAAGAACACGTGCGCGAGCGTGCTCCGGCACAATGGGACGCGAAGGTCCTTTGAGCCAGCTCACAGAGGCATCGCTGTTGATGCCAACTATCAGTCGATCACCTTCGCGGCGTGCATCGTCGAGCAGCGTCACGTGGCCGATATGCAGCAGGTCGAAGCAGCCGTTAGTGAATACTGTGCGAAGGCCCTCCCTTCGCCACTCTTCCACGCACGCACAGAGCCGCTCGAGCTTCATGATTTTCTGTTCCGGTCTGATCAGAATATCCTCACCTCGGTTACTCACCTCCCGCTCACACCTTGCTTCTTGTCGATTGCCAGCAGCGCGGCCCGAAGCATTTCGTCAACAGTGATGGAGTTGATGCAAATCTTCTTTTTCTCCACGCAGACCTGAAGCCTGCAATTCGAGCATTCTACATTGTGATAGATGAGCTGATGGCGATCGCCAAGCGGGAACCATCTCCCTCGGCGGTCCACTGAAGCGAAAGCAATCGCGCATGGAACACCGTAAGCCGCGGCCAGATGCATCGGTCCGCTATCAGGACCCAGAAACAACTCCGCCTTTCTGATGACCGCTGCCGACTCACGCGGCGTGAGTTTACCGCACAAGTTGACCACGGGACCATGCCATCCGCTGGCTGCAAAGTCGCTTACCGCGGTTTCTTCCTCGGCTCCAATGAGAACCAGCGCGTGCTGCGGAAATATGTCGCAGAGCTTTCCGAGCAGAGCCCGCCAATTCTCTGCGCCCCAATCTTTCGCTTGCATCTTTGTGCCTGGTCCGCAGGCAATCATCGGGCTCCCTTCTGCGACGGCCAGTGCTTCATCGGCTTTATTCACTTCCGCTTCCGTCAACCGCAGGTCCCAGTTCCGCAAATCGTTGACGTCGCTATCGCCCAGGGAGCTGACGCAGCGCAGCAGCCTTTCGGCTTCTCGTTCCCACAGATCGCTCGTAGCGTCGTATCTGCATTCCGCCAGGTCTCCTACGGGCATGCCTAAGATTCGGCGGATTCCACAGAGTCGAAAAAACCGAGCGTCTCGCCTGACCGCACGCTCTCCGCGCGGACGGGTTAAATAAACCAGCACATCGGCACGGAAACGACGAATCTCCCAGGCCAGGCGCAGCAACTCGCCAATCCGGCGCGTGCCCGCTGTGTAGCGCATGTAATCGTGCACCAAACCTGAATCTCCAAGTACGGCCGCCGCAGCCGGAGCTTTTGCATGGATGGGAAAGTTAGTCAGAAGTCTGCGCTCAGCGTTGGGGAAGGACTTGGCAATAAGGTGATAGCAAGGCACGGCCACAGCGGTATCGCCCAGGCTGCCAAGCCGATAAATCAGGACCTTCTGAACAGAAGAATCAATCGGCAAGCCGATCCTCCACACTGTTGAACGCATCGTTGCGCAAAATGGGGCTAAGAAGCCTTCGCTTCGTCGTCTGCCTGATCCAGCAAATGGACAATTTCAACTCTGCTGCCCGACGATGATGCCGGAAATTTCCGGCGTATCCGCCAAAGTCGTCTCATAGAAAGACAAGTAATTATCGACAATCTCCTTTTCATCAAAGCGCTTCAAGTTGCGGAAGCCAGCGCCGCGTAACTCGCCGCTGTATTTGAGGCCTGCTGTGATGGCAGCCGCTGCAGCTTTGGGGGCCGCAGGGTCGATATAGATGGCCGCATCTCCGCCAACCTCAGACATGGGAGGCCGGTTGGTTGTAGTTACGGGGCAACCACATGCCTGAGCCTCTAGAATCGGCCAGCCGAAACCCTCCTCCAATGAAGGGAACAACAGCGCAAGCGCATTGCTGTAGAGTTCCCGCAACTCCTCATTGGTAACAAATGTGGCCTCAACCACGCGGTCATCGAGTTTCTCTTCACGGATCACATTCCACATCTCGTCGGTGAACGGTTCGCCTGCCATGATCAATCTCACCACCGAGTATTCGTTTGTTTCGGCAAGACGCGCGAAGATACGGAGCGCGCCAATCCGGTTCTTGTACCAAAGGTTGCCGCCCACATGCAGGAGGTAAGGCTGGCTTGAACGAATTCCTAACCTAGAAATCAATCCCTCTGAAAGAGTGGCGCCGGAGCGAAAGTTCCAGTTCAGCGCGTTGTAAATCATGCGCATCTTAGGGCCGTCTCTGCCAATCAATTTCTTCAGGTCGTCCTCCGTCTTCCTGGAAACGCACAACACATGCGGCGCACTACGCAAACCGGAGAGGATCCATCGCTGAAGCAGCTTGCCCGACCAACCAGTCGGCCAATTAGGAAACTCGCCGCGCGCAGAACGAATTGCCAGAAGATCGTGGCAGGTGATGAGGCGCGGCCGGTTTCGCACCACATTCAGGTACATTGAGTTCGCCTGGTCCGCTACGTGAACCAAGTCGTATTTCTTTGCCATTCGGCGCAATCGAGGTGGAAAGAGCAGAAACTTGTCAAGATAGCCGAGGTACTTACTTAGAAACGGATTCCGCGTGAGACGTGCCAAGAAAGGCTCAGGTTTGATCAGGTCAACGTGATGGCCACGCTCCTTAAGCGTTCGCTCCAACCAGGCTGCGTAGCGCGGCATGCTTGCCGATCCATCTAGTTCGAAATTCCCGACAAGAAGGATGCGCATGCCAACAGATTATCATCGACATGAATAAGTCTTCGAGGTCGCGAGAGCCTTGGAATGAGCAACAGTGGCAAGCCTGAGAGTTGAGCGACAATGGAGTTGGGCGAGCAAGTCGCGGTCCGGCAATTGCGACCGTGGCCGCGCGTTGCCGATAGCGGATGGGCCATAGAGCGCATCATACGAAAGAAGGCACGCACGTCATCAAGGCGTTCGGGAGCACAAAGGCGTTCTGGAACACATGACTCAATTACGATCTGCCAGCGGAGCCGAGTTCTCTGATCAGCGCAAGCTCCGCCTTGCCTACTTCGTTTCTCACCCGATCCAATACCAGGCGCCGCTGCTAAGGAGAATTGCAAAAGAGGAAGACATAGATCTCAAAGTATTCTTTAGTTCCAATATCTCTGTCAGAGGGTACCTCGACCAAGGGTTCGGAGTTCCAGTGAAGTGGGATATTCCCTTGCTGGATGGCTATAACCATGAGTTCCTGCCCGCGCTGCGTGACTCGAAGACACTCAGCTTCTTAAGGCCGATAAACTACCGAGTCCGGCGGATCATCCGCGAACAGCACTTCGACGCCTTGTGGGTGCATGGTTACAGCACACTGACAAACCTCCAAGCGATTCTGGCCGCGAACGCGATGAAGATTCCTGTTCTATTGCGAGCGGAATCAACCCTGAATGATCGCCCCCGCTCCCGCTCTACGCTTGCGGCCAAGGATCTCTTCTTTTCGATGTTGCGCAAGAGGGTCTCAGCGGTGCTCTCGATCGGCGAATCAAATGAGGCCTACTGGAGGCGGTATCTGGGAGCGGAGTTCCCTGTATTTCAATTTCACTACACGGTGGATAATGAGTTCTTTCAGCAAGAATGCGCCATGGCATCAAAGTGCCGTGAGGAGTTCCGTCAGTCCCTGGGGCTCGACACAAACAGGCCAGTGATCCTTTTCGCATCAAAGCTACAGAGCAGAAAACGCTGTGGCGACTTGTTGGAAGCGTATTTGCGAATCTCGAAATCCGGGGTGTCAGGTCGTGTTCCCTATCTGCTCATTGTGGGCGACGGTGAGGAGCGTGCAATGCTTGAAGGCCGAGCAAAAGAGGTCGCGCCGGGTGATGTTCGCTTCCTCGGATTCCGCAACCAGACGGAGCTTCCGCGATTTTACGATCTGTGCAACGTATTTGTGCTGGCCTCCGTAAATGAGCCATGGGGCCTCGTGATCAACGAAGTCATGAACGCTGGACGCGCTGTAATTGTGACTGATGAGGTGGGCTGCCAGAAAAATCTGGTGCAGCACGGCGTGAACGGTCACGTAATCAAAGCGCGCGATATCGATGGACTGGCTGATAGCTTGAGCATCGTGCTTGCGGATGAAAAGACATGGCAATCGATGGGAGAACAGAGTTTGCGGATCATTCAAGACTTCAGTTTTGATAAGAATATTGCGGGGCTTCGACAAGCGTTACAGCACGTCGTTCCCGGATTCCAGGCGGCCTCTGCGAAATGAGTACGACAATGACGCGGCACCGAAACGACCGATTGCTTATGGCATCAGCAATTGATCCAAACAGCGGGAACCCTCAGCCAAACGGTAGCCACGCGTGGCGCCAGATTCCCATTGTGCATCTGCAGGACACAAGATGAAGCTACTCTATCTGGGAACTGGCACCGGCACGTCTGGACATCGCGCTGACGCGCTGAAGCGATTGGGACACGCCGTCACGATTGTGGACCCGTTTCGTGCCATTCAGAAGATTCCCTTGATAGGCCCATGGCAGAGATACCTTGGATCCGTGGGTCTAGCGTCTCTGGCGAGAGACTATGTGCTGAAATGCATTTCCGGTCAGACATTCGACCTGGTTTGGGTGGATGGAGGTCCGCATGTCTCTCGTCGTCTGGTCGAGGATCTTCAGAAAGCGGCTGCTAAGGTAATCAACTATCATGTCGACGACCCTTTTGGGCGGCGCGATGCAAACTACTGGCTACAGTATCGGCAAGCAGTTCGCGCTTACGATCTGATGGTTGTAGTTCGCAAAGAAAACGTCGAAGAGGCATACCAGCTGCATGCCAGGAAAGTACTGCATGTCTTTCGCTCGGCTGATGAACAAGCGCATGCGCGTCGTGTCCTCACCGACGAGGAGAAAATTAGATGGGCTACTGAAGTTCTCTTTGTGGGGACAGGGTTCCCTGCGCGAGGCGCATTCTTCAGCGAACTGCTTCGACTGGGAGTCCCTGTGTCGATTTACGGAAACAGATGGCAATTGCTGAAAGAATGGAAGACACTTAAACCTCATTGGAAAGGGCCGGGGTTAGACGACGCGTACAGTTACTCCACCGCAATCTTGGCGGCAAAGGTCTCGCTGGGTCTGTTATCGACGGAGAATCGCGACCTGCACACGACGAGATCGATGGAGATACCGTCCTTGGGAGGCGTTTTCTGCGCCGAGAGAACGCGTGAACATATCGAGCTATACAATGAAGATGAAGAGGCCGTCTTCTGGAGTAGCCCGGAGGAATGCGCCCTCAAATGCAATTCCCTGT
>JBAWCO010000108.1:0-46639 GCA_049590315.1 Occallatibacter sp.
GCCCAGAACAACCCAATGCCGGGAGAGGAGGTGCTCCCGCTCGTCCCGTCGTTGAATGTCTCGTTGTTGGTCAGAATCAGTTTGCTTTGCGTTGTCGAACATCCTGGAGGGACTTGGTAAGGATCAGTTACGTTGCCAATGACCCCTTCAGCCGCCGTCTTACCTGTCGAGTTGTCGGGATAGAAATTGAACCCCGCCGGAGGGCCATCGTAGGCATCAAGATGCGAGTTGGGGACGGTCAACGTAGAAGGCCCACTCCCAACCGATTCGGCCGTAAACGCCCCAATGGGCCACGCAATCGCCGCGTGAAGAGAACAGGTTGGGGGATTTGAGCACCCGCCCGCCTGACCTCTCGCAATCATCTGCAAAGCGGGAGCGGCGGGATTGCAATAAGCCGACCCTGTAACGCGTTCAAACTGGCCCTTTTCGATACCTCCGCCGAGCGAGGAGGGCGAGGTAGACCCAAATGCGTAGTCAGTTGGGTAGATGACGAAGTTGTTCAGAAATCCGACATTCACTGCGTCCGTGCAAGAGTCAATCCAGTAGTGCTGTAAAAGTCTGGTCGGCCCAATGGTCGCCGGATCGAGAACGGTCGTCCCATAATCCACGGTGCCTGAGTTCGTATTGACCAGAACGTTGGTGGTCGAGGTCGCCATCGCCGCCAAAGTCGCGGTATAGATCGTCGGCCCACCCACCATCTCCCCCGGCGATCCGCCCGAATCTTCCGTGTATCCGCCATTCAGTGCCACGGTGGAGTGCTGTACCCATAGCATTGGAAGACCATAAGAACCTTTAATCGACCCTGCCGACGGAATCGTGAAGTCTCCCACCCCATCAAGAATCATTCCCGCAGTATCGTTGACCGGATAGAACGGAGAGCCAGCAGCGGGAACCGTGCCGCCAGGGTAGTTAGGCGAATAAATGTACTGCGGATTCCCATTCAGCGCATTGACCACGCCGTTATCGAGGATTTTGCAGCCCCATGTCCATTCGTTCGACGGGCCAAAGATATTCACGCTTTGCGCGTTGGCGATAATGTTCAGTGCCGAATCGCAAGTTCCGCGCTCGGTGTTCACGATGTTGACCGCGTGGCCACCGCTTCCGGTGATCATTGGGCCGTTCAGCTTATATCCGGTCGCCTTGATCGGTTCAACCATTGAGCCGGTGCAACTGGAACCGCAACCGACAATCGTTCCTGTCCACGATCCAGCGGGAATGCCTCCGCTATCGTCATAGACGCGCAGCCCGGTCTGGGCACCGAGTGCGGGGAGCTCCTGAACATTTAAGTTCACATTCAGGATGTCGGGAACGTTGAGCGTATTGGCGTATCCGCAACCCTTTCCGGTCTGTGGGCCATAGATCAGCGGCCCATTGGTCAATTGGTTCGCTGTCCCGGAAAGGGCTACCGTCGCCGCGGTCTGGAAAGCGTTGTTGAGTGCTGTCGAGTTGTCCGTCACCCCGTCGCAGGGAATATTCAGATACATGACATTCGTAGCAATCTGGATGTTCTGATCCGCATTGCAGAGCAGCCCGGTATATTGCGATACCGAACAGACCGTGTACCCTCCTGGCAAAGCGTAGAAGCAGGCATGACCAAAACCGTCTGTGATTGCGGGTTGAGTCAACTGCCCCGCCGTGGCAGCGCCGCACTGCGCGGTTCCGCTGCCACTCGATGAGCCGAAAGTAAGGGCTTGCGGGGTCAGCGAGGCGGTGTTGGCAGGCTGCGTCAGGAGATACACCTGAGCGCCCGAGATGGCCTGTCCCTGCGCGTTGGTCAGGTAATAGTCATAGCGGCCATACTGGGCCAGCGCGGGACTTGCAATCATCAGCAACAGCCAGAGCCAACGTTTCATCGTTTCCCCTTTACAGCAATTTGGCAATAATGGTCGGGCTTGTTCCGCCGGCGACCGAGGCAACATTCAGGCGATAGAAGTTCCCCTGTTCGAGCGTGACCGAAGACACTGGGCCGATTGACTGCGCGCCCGTTGCAACTGCGGCCAGCGGGGTTCCGACATTCGTGAATTCGGAATCGATGTTGTTGATCGCCTTCTGCAAAGTGACATTGCAGGTCGTAGGAAGGCTGGGGAACGTGACCGAAATCGTCAGAGTCCTTTGCCCGCCGTACATCGGCTGCTGCACATAGATTGCCTGAGAAGCGCCGTTTGCCAGAGCCTCTGCAACTTCAGGAACCTCGACAATGGCCGTTCCGGTATTTGCGACTGCGGCGACATTGGCGTGAGTCAGCGGAAAGACGAAGGTGCCAGCCCCATTGCCGTCAATCGTCGCAGAAGTCAGCGCCGCGCGGTTTACGTTAAACAGCCCTGTAGTGCTGGCCGTCTGCTGAATCGAGATCAGAGAACCCGCAACCGGGATTTCGCCCTCGACGATCTGTACCGTCACCGTGGCTACGTTGGAGGTCAGCGCAACCTGCGAAATGAACGCTTTCGTGTTGGCCTGGTGAAAGTTCCTTGACCCCCAGAAGTAGGTAGGGACACCGACCTGCAAGAGCGGCGCGGGACTGAACGGGTTGTTGACGTAATTAGGCAAGGGAGCCTCCTACTTTCTGAACTCTGATTCCTGAAATGGCTTGTCTAACATCTTTCTAAACTTGCTCCCCGCAGGGTAAATCGGTGTTTCCTGAACGTTTCTGAAAACGCTTGCCGGGGGATAGATATGAACATTGTCTTCCGGCGGCACTTCCGGGGTATCGAACCCTCCCGGCAAAAGGGCTTTGGGAATTCTCGTTGCCGTTCCCTGCGGACTGACCGCGAACCCTCCGGGAGTGCTCGGAACCGCTCCGGGCTTGAGAAACTGCGTCGGCTGCGGCCTTTCCCTGGCAAACGCTCTTTCCATAACAGGAGAAGATGGAACACGTTCTCCTATCATTGGCTGGGGAATTCCCCGAGATGCCTCATCCGTAAGTCTCGGATACGTTACCGGAGGCGCTGGCCTGATGCTCTCTTCTCTTCCACGCAACGGCGCTTGCTGCGGAGAGCCAGTATCTCCCTCAAATGGCGCGTTATAAGGAACGTTTGCCGGAAGTTTCAACGGAGCATTCATGGGAGTGGGGTTGCCGAAGAAATTTGGCTTTTCTCCCCCAACCCGAAATGCCTCTCTAATCCCGACATCTGTTGGGCTTCCGCTCCACAAAGGTCTTCCCGCTGCAACGTCTCGAATTCCAGAAGCTATGTTTTCGGCGGACTGGAACGGATGAAAGGGACTGATTCTCGCCATCCTGCCAAATCCCATTGGTTTCTGATCGAGCAGCGTGCTTTTCCCCTCGATGTTTCCGCCAACTTGAGCTACTTGCCCAAAGGCTTTACGAATGTCCAGAGGTTTAACCCCCGCACTTTCTAGCGCGGGATCAAGCGCAGCCTTTACCGCTTCCTCTCGCGCCAACAATTGCGCCTGATTCATGCCCTTCTGAGTAGCGAGTTGAATATCGGCAGGGTTGCCAGATTTGATACCCCGATTCAGCGCTGAGAGTTGTTGCCGCTCCTGTTCCAACGCTCTGACGGTGGTTGGGCCATCTGGCCCATAAACCTGCTGATCTCCAATTCTCGAAACCGCATCTTCATAAGGTGCCCAGATTTCCCCTTTTGCTGCACCAACTTTTGATTGCAAATCTTCAAGGCTATTCGCTCCTTGAAGGAATGGCCGGGCACCCTTTACCGCATTTAGCGTATTGATGGCTTGATCGGATTTCGGCCCAATACCCATTCCCTTTAAGGCAGCTACATCGGGGGAATCCATCGCAGCATTGCGAATCATCGAACCAGCGCTTCCCGCCCCTTCTCCAGCCGCGCCAAGTATCCCGCCTACTAACGCGCCGGAAGCAACATGCCCTAGCGCATGGGGAATAGCATTTGGTTCATTCATCGCACCAACAATGCTCGGAATTGGATTTTTTAGCGCATCTCCCATGTGGGCATAGGCATTCCACACTGTATCGATAGGATGAGTCGCAACGTCTTCCAAATCACGAGCAGCGGTTTTTCCGAATCGCATGAATGCGCTGTCATTTGGCTGCTCGGTGGTATTCGACTCCCAATTTGATTTCATGCGATCAATCACTCCAGGCGCTTTCGGCGCTGGGAATGCGTCGGGAAAATCTTTCTGAATTGCTGCGCGTATCGTCGCATCATCTGCGTTAGCCGCAAATTTCCCATAACTTCCATCGGGCATTTTGACGTATTGAGCCTGATCTGGAGCGCCATCCATTACTTTGGCCCTCCTAGCTGGGTATAGTCGCGGATTGTCGCTCCCGGCGGCGGCGCTCCTTGAGGAGCACTTCCGCCTCTAGCTCCGCCCATTACCTGAGTGTTCAGTACCATCGCTTTATCGATTTCCTTGATGACCGATTTCAGGTTCTCAGGGGTTTGCTTGGGCGCATTGATCATTTGGTCGAATTCTTCTCTCAGGTTTTCAGGCAAACGGCCTTGAGCGTGAGCCAAAGCCACCGAAGAAGACAACAAGAGAAGATCGGCGCGGAGTTGCGCGAACTGAGGATTGTCCGTTCCTACTCTTCCCTGCATGAAATCGTTCCACCGACCCATAACCGGGCCGAGGTCTTTGGCGTTCTGATCGATGTTGCTCAGAACTTCCGGCACCATCTGATGCACAAGTTCCGCCCTCTGCGCGGTGTTCCTCATCTGGGCAGTCGGAGTGTTCGTCGTATTCAACCCAGCGGCAGTTTGCGCGCCGGGAGCAACTGATTGGCCAGGATGCACTACCTGAAGCGTCGATTCTCCGTTTGGCCCCGTAACAAACATAGGCACACCAATAATCGGTGCGCGTTGCGGAGCTTGCAATGCGGCTGAAGCAGCGGTATCGGCTTCAGCCCTGGTCGCATGGGGATGCGTCTTCATGTACTCATCTATTAGAGTCTGGCGTTCCGGTTCCGTCTTCGGCTGCGGCTGCCTTTGAATGCTGGTAATCGCGTCGGATAGATGTTGAACGACTGGGTCTTGCATCGGGTCGCGCCCTTCGGCAATTGCTTTTTGCACCGCTGTCCCATAGGCATGGGCGAGATCTGGCCCTTGCGGAGTCGGCGCATTATTCAGCGCATCCGCCCTTGCATTGGCTTCGTTCGTTCGCGCCGCGGATTCAGCAGGTATTCCGGCAGTTTCGGCCTCAGTGTGTGCGGTAGTTGCCGCCCGTTCCGCGTTCTCGCCTTTTTCTGCTTCGATGCCACGAATCCCCTGCTGTTCCTGTCCTTCCTGAACTCTGCGATTCAACTGCGTTCCCGGAATCAACGCCATCGTCGAAGGCGCGAAGATGTCGCCTGCAATGTTTCCCGCAACCGAGAGCGCGTGAAGAACATGGCCCAGTTTTCCCGGATGGTTGTCAGGGCTTCCGTAAGGGTTCTGGTCTTTCCAGTAATTTCCCTGAAGGCGCCGCTGAATCTCGTCTTCCTGCGATTGCAGAGGATCGGGCTTGGGAGTTGGCGCAAAGACAGAGGACGAGCCGACTGGCCCCTGCTCCATCGCTCTTTGAGGAAGCGTTGCGGTAGAACTTGGCGCTTCAGGTTGCAAAGCCAACTCAGGGTGAATCTGCCCCATCGTGACATCTGGAGAGTAGGGAATTCCTGCCCACACTGAAGAATCCGCCGGGTTGGGTTGAGGCGCTGCCATATTAGGCTCCGGGGAGCTTGGCCCCCATCGATCCCGCCGCCTGTCCCAGACCGCTGATCGTATTCAAAATTCCTAACGTGTTTTGCAGCCAGCCACTCTTTCCCGCATTGACTTCGGCGTTGATGTCGTTCGCTTCCTGTCCGGTCGCATCGAGCATCCCCGAGGTGTCAGTACCGTACATGCCCTGAAGCCCTCTGGCGGCGTCCTGCTGCTGCTGCGCCTGGAGATTGGCATTCTCACCCGCAATGCCTTCAGAAGCGCCTGCTGCGGCCTTTGTGCGCTGTCTGGCGGCATCGTCGAGAGCGGTCTGGAACCCTCCAGCGTTTCGTGTCCTTGCGGCCATCTGGTTTGCCTGTCCGACAATCCCGGCAGTCGCTCCGCCGGCCCCGCCTTCGGCAGCGCCCAGCATTCCCGACATGGACTGCGGGGAAAATCCTTGAGGGTGTTCGAGTTCGGAGGTTAGAAAGGGTGTGAGGGTCGAACCGATGCCCTGAGCTTCCGCGCCCAGCTGCGCCCCGGTTCCAGATGCGGTGTTGACTGCGTTCGATGCCTGACCTTGCGCTGACCTCATCCTACCTTCCGCGAGAAGAGTGTCCACCCTTCACGGTCTTGCTCCCATCCCAATAGCCCAAGACGCTTTCTGAATCGGTCAACCAGTTCGGGAGGAACGACGCAAAGCAGGTCGTCCAGCCCTTTCTCGTATGCCTGAATCAGTGCTTCCGGCTGCAACTCGGTCATTGCAGTCCATTTGTCTTCCGGGCCACCTGAACAGAGCAGGTAGGCTTCCGCCGTGATGCGAAACAACGTCGCCGCTACAATCGTGCCGTCTACGTCCTTGACCTTTTTGACGAAGACCAGCGGCGAATCGAGGTTAGGTAAAGCATAATCCAATCCCATCGCGGCGTGAAGTGCTTTTACCTGTTCCTCGTCTTCGGGGCGATAATCTCGAATCATCCGAGGTTCCGTTTCGGGCTGACCACGGGCCTGAGTTGAAACATTCCAAGTCCGTACCCACCCTGCTGTCCCGAATTGGAAGCGGTGCCCGACCCGTTGGATGGAAGCAAATCCATCTCTGTCGATCCCGACATGCTAAATGGAGAACCCTGCGCCACGGTCGGCTCCGATGGCTGGCTTCCGGGATACTGGCAGTAAGACCGAACCGAGTAATGCTGCGTGGCTCCTCCACTGGTCTTGGTCGGCAGCGGAAACGGGTGCGAGGTTCTGGAGGTTCCATGATCGATCACCAACGGCTGAGAGAATTGAATCAGCCCCGAAGTCGGGCTTGACGAAATTTCCGAAAAGTACCTGACTCCCTTTTGAATCGGCGCATTGTGGGAGATCGAGATGTGCATATACTCCCCGGCAACGTTCACCGAAACAGACTCAGGAGGAGCCGGAGGAGAGATTTGCCCCACCGGAGAGACGGCCGAATTCTGCCCGAGCGTGTTGATAGCCGGAAGGACTTTGGTTCGCAGAAAAATCCCCAGTTTCGGCCACATGCCCTCGATTTCCCGTAGCAGCTCTCCGCCCTGTAGGTCGCTCATCTACTTGATCCCGGTAATCGCGTTCCAGATGTTCCGGCACCCAATCAGAATCACTTTGGAAATCCGCACCGAAGACGCAACCGTGGTCGAGGCCGCGAATTCAACGAATGTCTGGTACGCCTGAAAGTTTGCCGTAGCCTGACGGTAATTCACCGCCGGCGAAGTCAACGTGTACCCTCCGGGAACTGTCCACGGCTGCGGCTGGCCGAGAGGATACGTCTCGTCCGGGCCTAAGAGGATATTGGGGTAGAGCGTCACATTCATGGTTCCGCTTCCGGTGGTCTGGTGAACCATGTACTTCCAGAGCTTGATAAAACTCCCCAGGAGAGGATATTTCTCTTCATGCCCAGGGCCGCCAAACCCCGCGGTTGTGTAGAGAAACGGAATCGGAGAACCGTCATCCGTGATGTTCGAGGGGTCGAGGAGATAGATTTTCGAGTTCTGCTTTCCATTGCAGATGTAAAGCTGCAAATCTGTCTGATTGGCCGACGGAGAACGCAGCACAAACGCCGCGTAGGGTGAGGGAATCTGCCAGATCGACCACTTCCGCCTCATGTCCACGGCGTTCAGTGTTCCAAACATGGTGGTGTGCATCTGCGGCTGGGTCTTGAGGGCTTCGCCTGAATCCAGCCCCTGATAGTTGAGTTCCAAAATGACGTTTGGAGTCGTGGGAGCTGCGTTGACGGGAGCTTTCGGCAACCAGAAATTCGGCGTCGGCATCGGAACCCCGACCAGGATTCTCCGTTTGATTTCGTCCACCTTCACCCAGATGCAGTTCCCCGCATCCCAATTCAGTGAGTCCCAGATGGGAAATATCTCCTGGCTGATCTTTCCCGGCTGGCCTCCAACAAACGCATACAGTCCGGGGCGGCTGGCGGTGACAATCCACTGCTCTCCTGAGTCGTAGGCTAAAATCCCGCACGCCCCTCCACCCTCCTGCGAGACTTCGTTGACCGTCCAATCCCCCGGCTCCAGATTTGGAGATGCCTGAGTCGAGTAAAGCGACCCCTGCTTCATAAAGTAGAGCGTGTCGTACAAAACCCTCGCCCCATAGACAGGCTGCACGTTTTCCGACCCGACATAGATTTCGTTGTCGCCATCGATTGCTTCCGGGTCTTGGATGTAGGAAGCATAGATAAACGGCAGAACCGGAATAGCGGTATTGAAGACCTCCAAGCGGTCAATCTCGACATCCGCACCCGCTCCGATACCTGACGCACATACTTCTAGAGCCAGCGTGTTGGGAACCGTACTGAACTGATTCACCAAAAGCGTACCGGTGTACGTCTCCATGTTCGAAGTCATGGACGCGAATGGAAGCACAAATTGCCCGTAAATCACACCCTGAGACACGAGCAAGACGAGCAGATTTCCCGTAGGCAACCCCGAAGGACATCTGGCCGTGACCCTGACTGAGTAACTGGTGTTGGCGTTGATGATCGGGATTTGGTAGTAATCCTGAAACGCGGGTTGAGATATCAGGCCGGCAAAAGAAATAGTCCCCAAAGTGGAGTTCTGGATGTAATAGGAATTTCCAAAGACCGGAGACACCAACAGGGAGCCGTAAATATCAGGCTGCGACCACCCCAGCGGGAATGGTTGACCAAGCAGATACCCCCCATCGAAACTCAGGTTGAGGAAATTCTGAATCTTGTTTTGGCAACGCCCGTAAAAGTTTCTGCTGGCATACGACACCATCCAGCCCGGATTTCCCAACTCGATCAGGTTGAACAGATTGTTGCCCTGCACGTCGGCGGCTTCCGCATTCAAAAGCACGTAGTCGGTAAAGAAGAACGTTGCCGTCGTCGAAACGTTGTCGTTGAGCAGGGTCTGTGTAGCCGTGTAGCTGACGTTTTCGACAATGTAAGTCACGTTTTCCGGGATCAGAAAGAAGTTTCCTCCGGGAGTTCCTTCCTGCCCGGACTCGGTGAAGATGAAATACCTTCCTACAACGTTGGGCGGCCCAATCCCAACTTGCGATGCCAGAAGCCCGGTCGTGTTGTCGGGAATGGTGAATGTGCTGGGAGGGCTTGGCGCGGTGTAATAGCCGTTTCTGGTGATGAATCCGTAACAGCCTTGCTTTGTCCCCGGCGCCATGAACTGCCCCGAAGCATTGACCACAACATCGCCGCCCGTCCCATTGCCATAGATCGGCGATGTCCCAGTCCCTAAAGTCCCCACCCCCGGCTCGAAGGTAAACTGCGATCCAGCGGTAACGGCCTGGCCTTCTTCCGCCGTCGCCGCATAATTGACTGCGGCCTGAAAGCCGTTGATGGTGAATGTCCCGATATTCGTCCCCGTCACACTCGCAATCGCAGTGTTGACGACATTCAATGTCCCATCGGCATTCAGAGTTCCAGTTACGGTCACTAACTGCCCCGTCACCGGGTTTTGCCCTTGAGTCACAGCGTAGGAATACGTCGCCACCCCCGCAGTCAAAGATGTCTGGGTGATCGCCATCGACCCGGAATTTAAGTCCTGCGTGATTGTCCAGGTGGTGTTCCACGCAGTCACTGAGCTTCCGGTAATGACCGCCTGAGAATTGACGGTCAAGGAAGGCACAGGGTTGGTCGTGGTCAGGGTAGCGAGGGTCTGCTGATACTGGACGCCATACCCAGACCCTCCCTTACTCAGAAGATACTGTGAGGTCGGAACCTGATATGTGAAATAGTAGAACTTTCTCGACTGGGTAGGGGGTATACCGATGCCCACCGAAGTCACCAAAACCGTGTCCGGGGTTACGAACCCGCTCGCCGCCCCAGTCATGGTCACATAAAGATAAACCGGGTTGCCGGAATTAAACGCCGCCACCAAAGCGGCATCCGGCCCGGTCAGCGTCGAGTCCGCATAATACTGCGTCACCACATTCCCCGCCGTCGTGGTTCCGGGGCCGGTGGATTGAAGCGCAAAAGCGAATGTCCAGTCCACCGAGGCCGGCTGAGTAATTGAAGTGATGGGATAATCGGTATCCGCTGCAGCGGTCGCTGAAAACACGCATGGAGCGCCGGGGCCAACCTGGGAGATGCGGTCAATCCACGATGGAGTGTATTGCAATGGCAGGTCAGAGCCGGTATTCAGGTCGCTGAACGACATATAAAACACGTCTGGCCCGTTGATTGCCGTCACAAAGGAGTTTTCTTCGATGTTCGATCTTGCGATATTGAGCACATTCGGGTTAGATGTGACGTTTTCGTACCAAAGATTCCCTCCCGCATCGAGGGCCACGTTCCTTACTGTGCCGTCCTGCGCGGTAAAGGTTCCAATGTAGTCAAAGTTTACCTGCGTTGAGGCAAAATACACCGTCAACTGCACGTTATTCACGCTGAACGTCGCGTTGGCCGACGAAGCTACTAATCTGACCCCAAACGTGATGGCGTTGATCTCCGCCGCCGTCCAGTTCGTCCCTAAAAGGTTGTTTGGCCCTCCTATCACTAAGGTCTGGACAGTCGAAGTCGCCAGAGCGTAGTTGGTTATCCCGACCGGGGCGCCGGAAGCCAGCATCTGCGCGATAATTTCTCCCTGAGAATTCGCAAAGCCCGTAAACGTGATCTCGAACCCGGTTGGGGTGTCGGTGGGCGGCAAAGAGAACCCGAATCCGGTTAAATCCAGCCCATCCGACTGTGTTCCTGAGTAGTAAACAGTCGCCACCACGGAGTGCATGTAGAGGGTGTTCGGCCCTCCAAACGACAGCGGGAAAAGGGTCAGCCCAAATCCGGCATTGACCTGCGAAGCCGAGGGTAAATCGAATGTCAGCGTAACCGCATAGGGAGTTGGGGTTGAGGTAAAAGTCTGAGTCAGCGATCCTACGCCAAACGTCAGCCCCACCTCTGCCGGATTCGTGGAACTGGCGCAGTATCCCGTAAACGCGACTTTTATCGAAGTGATGGTCGAACCGGATGGAACCGACCCCACAATATGAACGGTGGCGGTGTTCGAGGTAGTCCCCGGAGCGACCGGACAGGAAGCCGAACTTGACCCAACCAGGCCGTTTACGTTCGTCCACGGTACGGGGCCACCGTTATCGAGAGCATAGACCGAAGTAGCCACAGAATTCCCTGAAAACGGGACTGTGACCGTCGCGTAACTCGAGGACCCCAGAGCATTGGTGGGATTCGACCAAGCCGCAGCGCCGAGCGAGGTATCTTTGGCAGTGCTTGGCGGCGATGGCCCGACATACGCCCCGCTATAGGAATACTGGCTTGTCAGTCCGTCGCGGGTGAACGTGCTTCCCACCAGGTAGTCATTGTCGTGACACCGGGGCGATGCGTTCATCGGCAGAGATTCGGGAGTGGCGAGGGCCACCAGACCCCCAAAGGAGTCGAGCGGAACCTTCGCCACCGCCGGAGAATCGTGGTGCATTTACTCTCCGCGAAGCCATTCGCCGATTGCAATGATGGTGTCTGCGGTAATGTTCCCGGCGTTTGACAGCTCCGTCCCGCCTGTCGCAATCCGCAGAGTGTTGTGGACCGTATCGAACTTGTAGCTGTAGAACACTCCACCCGTAGTTGAGCGGAAAACAGCGACAATCGGCTGCGTCTGCGTTCCCAGATTTCCATACTGGGTGGTCGTGACCTGCGACCATGTGATTGGCAATCCGTTGGTCACATACTGCGGGGTCAGGAACAGGCTTCCAGCCTCGGTTGCCGACGCGTTCGTGGCCGTGTAAGGAGCCTCGAACTGAGTGGTTGTCAGTCCGGTAGCCGACACCACGAGATCGACATAGGCGCCGCTGTTGATAGTCGGGCTGGTAAACCTGACTGTCTCGCCCGAAGTCAAAGCCGGGCTTTGGGTCGCCGTGGTCACGGTAATGACGTTGGTGGTAATCGACCATGCCGAGCTGGTAATGACCTGCGATGTCGATGGGTTAATCGCGGCACTCGCATAAGTGATGAAGCGGTGCTGCGTGTTGTCGTGGGCCTGCGGCGAAGTCGTTGCAGTTCCGCCGGTGTAGGGAGTAAGAACGAGAACGCCAGTCTGTGCCATTGCTTTCTCCTATAGTGACCAATTCCAGGTCGGTGAAACGATAGCTTCCTGGCCAAATGGCGCTCGCTCGTTTTCGATTGATTGCCGTTGCCGGTTGATTTCGCGCTTCATTTTCATCATAAACTTCTCATCTTCCATCACCGCCGTCTGGTACATCTCCGGGGCGAAGCGGCGTGCATAAAGTACCAACATCTTCGCCACCACCGCGTTCTGGCAGTTGATGATCGGAACGTAAGTGGTCGTGAAATTGATGTTCGTTCCAAAATAGTCAGGGAAAGTGATGCGGCAGCGAAGCCGGAGATCGACATTCACCACCGCTCCCGGCATCCAAAGCTGGTTCTGCCTCATCTCCCAATACCCCTGCCGCTCGACCTGATACGTAGGCGGAAGCCCGTTCCGAGTCTGCTCCATCGGAGAAAACTGGTTATTGGTTCCCGAAAGCCTTTCCCAGACCCGCAGAACCGCGGTCGAACTTACCGGCAAAGTCCATTGCGGCCACATCTGGAGTCCGTCAAAAAAACCTACCACCTGAAGAGAGCACTGCGCGGCAGGGTTTTGAACTCCCACGCCTAAAGCCGAGTTGATAGGCGGAAGATTCAGCAAAACGTAGTTGTCAAGCAACAGTTCGGGATCGCCAACATTTCTGAGATCGGAGTACACATCCCGAATTGCGGAATTGAGAAACGTCAGAGTATCAGGGTTGATGTCGGTCATAATCAGACCTTCACCCGGCGTGTCCGTCAGCCCCGCCATCGTGTCGTTGATCGACGCGCGAAACAGCTGCGCTATGGTTTCGAGCGACGGATACTGGTTCGATCCCCCAACAGGCATGATTCCCTCTTACTTCACGAGCGCCGCGCCAAGGTTTCCGGGGAGACATGGGCCAGAAACGGTTCAGCACGGCCTCTCGTGAAGACCTAAGCCGTCTTGCGTTTATCCCAACGCTTCGATTCCGGCACATCCTCTAACTTGACCCGGCCGGCTTCATACGCCCTCTTCCAATCGAGAATACAATCCCGGCCTTCAAACACGTGGAACGCTATCCCGGCTCTGACTTTCTGCCCGCAATTCGGGCATGCTTGCTTCATCTCAATCGGCTTGAACCAGTCAGCCTCGGTTCCGGTCATCTCCATCGCGGTCGTGATGTCAGGATGGTTCTTTAGCCAGTTTCTGAAGTTCTGCGGGTTCGATGCCTGTTCCTGAAACGCTTCATCGACCAGATCGCGGTAGCTCTTGTCCCTCACCGCCTCGGCGCGCAGCAACTCTGCCTCGGTCGGAGGGTCATTGAGCGACGGGAAAAGGCCATACCGGATAAGGTCAACCCCCTGGCCGATGGAAAAGTACGCTGCCTGGGTCGCGTTGAGCTGGTAATAGGGGTCAATCGATGGATTATTGGGATTCAGGATGTCGATTGCCACCCTCCAGCCGGCCTCATCCCGAGGTTCGACTTCCACCCGTTTTCCGCCGCGTTCCGCATCCACGGAAATCTGCTGCGGAGGGTCGGGAACGGAGTAACACTTCACGTACCGCTCACCCTTTTCGCAGCCCCGAAGTTGGCCTTTGTAGTACACATGCTTCATCGGAAACGATTTTCTGGCGACCGAGTAAATGTGAATGAACCGGTGAATGGGGTACATTCTCGGCATGTTGGTGCTGTAGAGGTCGGGATTGTTTTCCCGCATCAACTTGGAACTGAGCGGGTCAGTAAACTGGTGGACTTCCTTGACGGTCGATGTTGCTGGCATCCTATGCTCCTGTCTGTCTCATGCCGGTCTGAGTACGTCTCGCTAAAGCAATGGCCTGACTCATGGTTCTTTCCATCAACTCAGCCCGTTTCTGCACCATCGGCGAGTCCCGGCGAATATGGTGTGCGGCCCTCGCGTCTTCCAAAAACTTGTCGGCCTGGCGTTCTTCTTCTTCCTGTTCGCGCTCAATGATTTCCAGCCGCTGCTGGTTGGACAGCTTGTTCCATCCTTTGATCATCGGCACCATCACATCCAGAATGAAATGCGTCGGCTCAAGCCGGGTCACAACCCACTCACCGTTTATCAGTTCACGGTGGATGAACTTCTTCAGCACCCGGTAACGGCCTTTGAACGGATACTGGCCCAAAGTCACCAGATCGGTTATCTCGTCGGTGTGGTCTTTGTACCACCGCCACGCCGTTCCAAATCTTTCCGCCGACTCCCACATCATCAGCGCCCAGCACGACTCTCCGCCGATGGACAAGACATCCCGATAACCCTGAAAGCCGTCTTTGCTGAAGTACCCACCGTCCCGCATGGTGGCCGACTCTCCCCATACCAACCTAAACCGAGGCTCGCCGTACTTGTTCAAGCCGCCAACCCGGTTCAGACCTTCCTGAAACCAGTCTGGACACTCTCTATGCAATGACTTTCCCCTGCACGTCGGCGTAGTGGATCAGGTAGAACTTTTTGGCACCCAGCTTGAATTCATCTTCATAATTCAGAACCAGGTAGTCGCGGCCAAATTCGTTTGTCCTCACCACATCGCCCACCTTGTAGGGCATGTCTACCCACATGCCAGCCATCGGAAACCCGGAGGAAGCGGATATTACTTTCCCGGTCTGGGGCTTTCTTGCCGCCCGTTCGGTTCTGACAATCGCTTTCCCGTCCAGCCCTACAACTCCGGTTGCAGTTTCATCCTCAACCGGAATTTCCTCAATCAGCAGCACATCCAAAAACGTTTGCAGCATGTCTCTCTCAAATCCGGGGCGGTATCGAGCCGCCCCTCTGGTGATTACAGCGTGACAGGAGGCAGGTTCTGGAAATAGAAGTTCTCTTTCGGGTCGTTGCACACCAGCTGGAAACCACGCTCATACGCGAACATGGTCGAGTCGAAGTAGGTCGAGCCAGCCGCCTGACCGATGGCCGGAACTGCGGCAATGGTGTTGCCGGGTGTCCATTCATGCAGCCGGGTTGGAAAGAGTTCGCCGAAATACCAAGTATCGGGGATGATGTAGTCCATGCGGGTCGGCTCGGCGGTCGTGGCCCAGACCACATCCTCGCCAAACAGGGTCTTTTGCATGAACTTCCGGGTTGTGTCTTCGACGTGCTCCTTGTTGCCCTCGTCCAGGCGGGTGTAGCCGACGTTATAGAACAGATTCGAGAGAGGCACGCCCTGCGCCGGATTTGCCAGCCAGAAGCCTTCCTTGTTCTGGTCGTAGTCGTCGCCCATCGCCCTCATGCGGATCGCCTGTACACGCTCTCCTGTGGAATTGGCGATGCCTGAAGTCGAACCGAAATTGATGGTGGGAGTCGAAAGCCGGCCCGGATAGTTGGCTTTCGGGATTCCGCCGATGGTTCCGGTGTTTCCGTTTGCCAGCCAGTAGTCCTTGCCCAGAATCGACGATCCCGCGGCACCGGTGGCTCCCGAAACAACCAGGATGTCGCCGGTCGTAGTCCCTGAAGGCAACGCGGCAGTGCAGTAAATGGTCTGCGCGACCGGATCGACGTAAGAGATAGTGAACGAACCGCGATTGGTGCCACCCACTGCCGACAAGACCTGAACGACTTGCTGATCCTGAAAGCTCGCTGCCGTATTCAGGCCCACGATGGAGGAATAGGTCGGAGTGCCGATAGTTCCGCCGCCGGTGGCGTTGTTGACCGTCGCCGTGGTGGGGATTTGGTCGATGGTGCCTGAACCGTCCCGATGGATCAGACCTTCCACGCCGTTGTCGAAGACCTTTAGCGAGTTTTGCAACTCTTCGCGCTTGATCTTGACCAGGCCGCGATCTTTGCCGTCAGTCGCCTGCAAAGTCAGGTTCGAGATTTCGCAGACGTTGTTCAGCCGGACGGGAGCTGCGGTAAATCCGTCGAAATACGAACCGGAACCGCGCTGCCATATATAAACCGTGCCGGAGGTGTCAGCCGACATCTGGGCAATGGCTGCGCCGCCCTGAGCACGGAACGGAACACGCATCGGGGAACGGGTCGTCCCGCCGCCCTCGGTCGCGTTTGAAATGTCCATTTTGTGGGCGCCCTTTTCGAGCCGCGTCAAAAAGCGGTCAAAGTGCGCCTGATAGTCGGGGATTTCCTCGACCCACTGATCGAGTTCAATGGCTTCTGCTGCCAGTTCAGTTACGAGTGATGCCACGGTGATACCCTCAAAAGCAAGCTAGGCAGCCGAAGCTCCCGCAGTGATGTCTCACTATTTGCTCGCTCAAGGGTTTAACTACTGTGCACCCCATCTTGAACCCGGACTTGGGGAATTCCGGCCCTGAGATATTGTCACTATCGAATCACGTTCCCTATCGAACGTCAAATCAATTCGGCCTGACCTGAATAATCTTGCCATTCGTCAGCCTGTACTTTTTCTCCGCCAGCCACGGTATCGGCGTGTTTTTGTGGTCGATCTCATTCATTGGAGGCTTGACCGTCCTGATTTCGACTCCCGGCGCGGCCGGTGGTCTGGATTTTCCGCTTCCATTCGTCACCACCGCCTGTTTTGGCTTGCCATTCAGAAAACGGCTGTACCGTGCCGTCACCAGGGCTTCCAGTGCGGACTTTGAATGCCGATCAATCGCTGCCTTGATGACGCTATTGACCCGGCTCGGTTCGGGGTTCTTTTGCCCACGGTAAATCTTGATTTGTTGCATGTAGGACGTATCGCTTCGCCCCGCAGCACTCAATTTGGCCTTAAATGCAGCGCGCAGGTCGTCTTTCGCGTTTTCATCCAACTTTAGCCGCGCCTGATACGGAGCAAATAACTTATCGAACGCCTGATTCTCATATTGCGCCGCTTCGGGCTGGATATTCGTCTTCCAGTGGAAATCCTGTTCCCGGCGATCCACTTCCGACATCCTGTCTTCCGGCTGATTGGTCGCGGGAGCGGTTTTTACCTGTCCAGCCTTCTGCTCCTGCGCCGCAAACCACTGCGACATCCTGCGAAAGCTGTTTTCGATGTAATTCAGCTTCTGTTCCGAAGTCCAGCGCGGATCAATCTTGGGATCGATCTGCAGCACGTCCAACACCGAATTGAAGTCCCGTACCAGGTCGGACTTTGCCAATTCCGCCACAAAATGCGGCAAAACCGCCTTCCCAAACTCCTCCGGCCTTGACGCCTTGATCCTGTCCAGCAAATGCGGAGCTAACTTCGCCAGCCCCTCATCAAACTCCGGGCCAAACGCTTCGAGGGCTTTCACGTCCCCCGCGGCAATGGCCTGATCGACTTCCTCGACCTCGGCAGCGGCTTGCTGAAGCTCAACTAACCGTTCCGGGCCTCCGGCGGCTTCGATGGCCGCATATTTTTCCCTAACCCCATCAATGCCGTTTGGCTCAATCTGGGTCAGAGCATAAAGGCGCGCGTGGTTGTCTCGTGCCTGCTTCGCGTATTTCGCGGCTTCAGGATTGGCCGCTTCCCAGGCTTTGAGCGCAGCCCGCATCTCGCGGGAAAACCGCGTCGTGTAGGGATTGTCCTTTTCCCCCTCAGCATGCTCAACGGGTTCCGGCTCTGTTGACTCCTGAGATTCCCCCTCGATACTTTCCGGTTCGAGGACTTCTTCTATGGGCGCTTCCAGTATCTCTTCCATGTCTCTAACTCAGCTTTCCGCTCGGGTTAATCATTGCCGTCTTTTGCTTTACCGGGACGCCCTGAGCATCGACCCCTTCTTTTTCCACCGTCACTTCGTGCGGAACCAGTTCGTTTTGATCCTGCCAATCCTCGGGAGGAGCCTGAAGCCCAAGCGCTCCCCATGCCTGGCTCTGAACGTTTGGCGGAGCCTTATCGACCGCCGCCGAGACTGAATACTTCACATCCACCGGAGGAACCGGAGTCAGCTTCGTCTTCATCTGCTCATGCTCTTCCCAGTGAAGTTCCAGATTGCGGTAAATGTTCTGCTGATCCTGGTTGCCGTTCTTTAGTTTCCTGCCTTCCGCACCTTCCATCATGCCCAGTGTAATCGCGGCATGAATAGCGTGGTTTTCTGAACCGTTCTGCGCCACCGGAACACTCGATACCTGCGGAGGGATAGACTGAAGCGCCTGCTGGAGTTGCTGCATCGCCTGCTGGCCTTCTGGGGTCTGGGCCTCGGGATGAGACTTTCCTTGCTCAATCTGCTGTTCAATTTCCTGATACTTAGGATTATCGAGCGGCCCGGACTTCAGCAACTTTTCAAACTCGCCTTCCTGCTGCTGCACCGCCTTCAATCCGGGAATATTCAGTTTCGCCAGGGTTGGAAAGTTCGCAAAGAACGCCAGATTCTCAGGGTCGTCCGCAATCGCCTTGTAAATCGCCACCCCGCTTGCATTTTCAAGAAGCTCCGCCATCTGCGCTTCTTCCTCAGCCACGCTCTGCGGAATTTCCAAAGACTCGCAATGACAGAGAGCATTACCCCGGAGTTTCGATATCTCAATCTCAATCTTGCCCTGCCCCGGAAGGTTGGTCCTCATGTTCGCTACCCGGTTCGCCGCCGCGCACGCAGCTGCCTGCTCCGCGCACTTCGCAAGGCCCATATTCATTTCCGCATAGGGAGCCGAGTAAATCTGGAGCGCGGCATCCTTCTTCAACTTGGTCGCGCCAAACGTCGGAGTCGTCTCGTCTTCTCCACCCAACGCCGCAGGCTGGAGTCCATCCATCGCCTCGGGTGCGCCGTCTATCAGCCATTGCACAAACTGAAACTGGGTATCGTTTGGCTGCGGCACAGTCTCGATCCCGGTCAAGTCACTGATCTTCTGCCCCGCTTCGAGCACCACGCCCGTTACCTTAGCCGGGTCGTTACTGGTTTGGTTCATCTGCTCCACATCGAGTGGGCCTTCGGCGGCAAACCTTCTCGCAATCGCGTTCCTGAAGTACCTGTCCAGCAACCCAATATTGGCGTTCAGAATCTTTTGCATTGGAAGATAGTTCGTTCCAACCGCCCTGCGGTTCTGCCCATCGCCCTCTTTGGCGTGCATCACCCCCACATGCTTGTCCATCGCGGCATTGACGCACATCGCCAATGTCCCGCCGGCATGGAACGTAACCAGCCCATCCGGGAATGTCTCGTAAAACAAATCTCTAGTGGCTTCGTCCTTGATCGACCTGAACTGCGATGGCCTATAAAACGTAATGCTCTCTGTCGCGTCCTGCTGCGTCGATTCTCCCGAGGAAGTGGTGGTCTGCACCGCGAGCCTGACATTCACGCGGGCCATTCTGTCCATCTGCTCGGCCCCGGAATTGGCTGTCGCGCCGGGATTGATCTCGTCCGCCACCCACGGATATCGCTCTCTCAGGGTGTTGACGTTGGTTTCTTTTGATCGCCTGATCCACGCCATCGCAAAGAATTCATCGTCGTTGAGTGGAACTTTCCATTCCAGTTTTCCATCGACTTCAGTGACCTCGCGAATGGCCGGGACCTCTTCATCCACCGTGACAGCATCGAGTTCGGTTTCGGGCGTGATGCCGTCGCCTTCCGGCGCGTCAAACGTCTCCTGCGGTTCGTCGGGAGTCTCCGTCCCCCACCGCTGCTGGTCGGCCACCGAAAGAGTCAGCGTACAAGCCCTCCCATCGGTATAAAACAGCCTGGCAATCTTTCTGCCGACCTTCTTGATTCCCGCATCGACCATCCAGACCTGAAGATACTTCTTGGCCTCATCCGCCGCGGTTTGGTCTATCGGGTCAGAATCCCTTTTTGGCACAAAAGTATACGGCGCCAACTGTCGAGACAGTACAGCGACAACCTTGTCTTCCCTTGCCCCATAAACGTTGCAAGGAAAGAGCTTCTGCTGCTGCTGGTATTGAAGAATGCCACCCGGCGAGCCGGTGCCGGCAAATCCCGCTCCGTACTGTCCCCACCCCTGCCGTCCAAACGTTCCAAACTGGTAGTTGCGGCTCATGTTGCGGGCTTCCCAGGATTGCAGGACTTCCCACAAACGCGCCGAAGAATCGGCCCTTGTGACCGTTTCGCTTAAATCATCGATTGCGGACTTGTATTGCCCCAGTTCATCAGGGCCGTAGACAGGATCAGGGAAGACGTAACACGCGGCATAGCGTCCAGGAACCCAGCCCTTGGGATACTGAATCGGCGTCAGAGTTGGCCCGGACTCGTTTGTGACCTCATCGATTTCGTCGGCCATTTATTTCCCGTGGCGCATAGCCCTGAAACCTTTGGCCGAGATTGCCCGTCTCCGCAAGGTCGGATTGCTGGAATGCTCGGCGGAATCCAAGCGCGATTCGGGAATCTTTTCATCCAGCGGTATCCCAAGCTCCTCATGCAGCGCACCCTTCTTGACGTTGAAGGAGCCTTTCTTTCCCAGATTGACATGCTCGGTTTTCACATCCCACCCCCGCAACCGGCACAGTCGCCAGCGTACTTGTGCGCCTCTTCCGCCGACCCATGCTCCGACTCGTGCTCGTGGCCGTCCGGGTGCATCGCGTGGACCGTATGCCTCTGCGACTCGTGGTCGTGCTGAATGTCAATCATGTGCGCCGGACCATGCTCCTGAGCCATAGCAGCACCATCTGACTCCATAGCCCCTTCCTCCGGTTCTTCCGGCTGCTCAGGCATTCGTGGAACTGCGCGCTCCGGCTTTTTCGCCGCCGAGCTGCGCTCATGCTGCTTCATCGTGTCGCGGTTTGTAAATGCACTTCCGTCAGAACTCTTGAATCCCATTATTCGCTCCTATCCATGCCATCCATAAGGGGCTGGCTGGTCGAACCATTCGAGTCCATTCTGAATCCACTCTGCGCGCAATTTTGCATGGCTCTTGCGGTGGTCGTCGTAGCCGAATTCAGTCCCGCAACTTGGGCAAATAGAGAAATTCTCTGGGGGAGAATTTAGCTCGTCATACCCGCAAACTGGACATGTATACATCGTCTACCCCTCACATTGAAGTAATCGAGATTTGACGGCTCACCATGTATTCCATGCTATTCGCTCCTCACCACTACAATATCGCCAACTTTTACATCTGCCGGAAGCGAATCGAATTTCAGAATCCGGTGTTTGCTATCGATGTCTGCAATCGTAGCATTGGCGAATGGCTCACAATCGATTGCATGATGAAAATGTACGTTTGTCCCAACGTGCAGCATGGCATCCCGCTTTTTACTTCTACGCGCTACCTTGCCCAATATCGACATAATTACCCTAATCCGTATGTTTCCCGACGAATCTAATGATTGGGACGAACCATGAGAAGAAGATTACGGCTCCCAAAGCAATAGCACCGAGGATTGCCAAGTCGCTGTGAAGTCGGAACACCGCTACGCACAACGCAATCATCATAAGGCCAAGTACGATAAGGACGATCGACAACAGGCCAGCTTTTCTGTCCGCAAACAACCTTACTCCATTCATTCCAGAAGAGTTAAGTCGATCGTGGCCCAATATCGACATAATTATCCTAATCCGTATGTGTCGCCATTCTCCCGCACCGCCTGTGCTTCCAACTGCTCGACGCTCGGAATTGGCGGCCGATTGATGCGCTGCTTGACCCTGACCACTATTTGTTCCTTTTCGACAGACGCAAGCCGCTCATTCATCGCAGCCTGAGCCTTCCCAACTGCATCCGCCCGCCCATTCAATTCCGCGATCTCAGCCTGGCGGTCCTCGTTCAGCGCAATCACCAACGACCTCAGATGCCGCACCCGTTCATCCGACTTCCTCGCATACTCGCTGTAATGGAAATGAATCGCCACCGCATACGCCAGCGCCAGACTGCCGACCGCCAGAGCTATCCACATGCTCAAAAGCATATCCCCCTCATTGCCAATACTCAAGACCTTTCCCAGAATTCTTTCGCCGCTCCGTCTCCCGCAACCGGATAAAGTGCGCCTCCCACGGGTCAGCCGCGTTTATCTTCTCCATCAGCGCCACATCATGCGGCTTCTTCGCGTTCGGCCTCAAGTGACTCAACCCATATCGCAACTCATCAATCACGTCGTCATACATATGGTCCGTCTTCTCGATGTCCTCGATGTTGGCGCCGTCCTTGTCATACTGCGCTGCCGGAACTGCGTTCAACGCCTCAGGACACATCTCCGACACAAACCAGCTGTCATTTTGGATCACCGAGTACATAAATCGCCAGCCTGCAATCCTCGACCCTGGCGACATATCGGCCATGCTCGGCCTCGGCAGTTTTATCTTGCTTATCAGGTTTATCCGCGTGAACTCATCCGAGATGATCTGAGCCGGCGTCCTGTGACTTGTCTTCTTTCCGAATGCGTCTGCGCTTAAGTAGAATGCAATCAACGTCTCACGAGTCTTCTCCGCAATCATCCGAGCCAACTCGATCTCGCTGGAATCCGCCTCGGACAGGGAGACAATCAGCTCTCTGAAGGTAAAGATGCACTTGCGCGGCGTATCCCAGTTCCGGCCCATCAACTTGGCTTCTTCGGGCAACACATCCCCAGTGCAATGCCAGTGAATCGAACTGTGATGCTTGAATCCCCAGTCCATACTCAACCAGTGCGGCCACCACGGTTTGATGATCTGACCTATCACCGTGGGATGGATAGCACGCTTCTCTTTAATCCAGTTGGTGAAGTACTGGCCCTCGGGGATAGACCAGTCGCCTTCAGCCAGGGCTCTGCGTTTGGCGTCCGGCAGTGAGACGAGGTCTTGATAATACTCGCTGGTCAAATGCGGATTGTCCTGCACTCGTGCTGGCACGTAAGCGAACTCAGACGACAGGTCCTGCATCTCTTTCGGGAACTTGCCATCAATCCAGAAGTCTTTAACCCAGTGATGTCCTGGCCCACCGGGATTGGTTGCGGCCACAAATGCAGGTCTGTCAATTCCCGGCCAGCGCAACCGAAACCTCAGATCGTCGAAGTCTGCCTTGGTGTTCTCTGTCAGCTCTTCAATCGCCAGCGCGGCGAATTCCGCGGACTTGTACTTGGATGGATCATCCAGGTTCCGCAGCGCAATCGTGCCGGAGCCGAACTCGGGATTGATCTGGAAGTTGTAGCCGTCGGTGCGCGTTTCTCTCAGCCGGCCCAGCCACTCAGGAAACTCGCGGTTGATACGCGATATCTGTCTGTCTGTGAGCGTGGGGTAATCCATCGAGAATAGCCCGACGCGCAAGCCAACAATGCCAGTCTGCGCATAGAGTTTGAGAAGCTGTCTCAGGCACCACCAGCGCAGGAAGTAAGACTTTCCACCTCCGCCGGCGCCGCCATACAGAAGAAAGCGGTAACGATCTGATACATGGAACGCCTCCAGCTGTTTCGGGGTCGGCTGCATCATCTCAGAGAACTTGATGTCCTCGATTTGCATTAGATGTCTGTGACTACCCGCTTGACGATCTGCAAAGGATTGTCAGGATCGCCGGCGACCACGGTTTTGTCGCCGTATTTCTTGGGATTCCGCTTCGATAATGCCCACTTGATCGTGTCGACCTGCAAGCGCTTATGATTCACCCAACCCGAATCCACGCGACCAAAGTTATCAGTCGGCGCTGATTCCTGAACCGTGTCCACAAGTCCTTCAAAATCAAGTTCTGTGCGGATTTCTAACGCGCGCGCGTACTGATTCCCGAATTCTGGATCGCGACCTGCGTTCTTGACGATTTCAGACTGAGAAACGTTTTCGATTGCGGCCGCCTGGCGAGTTGTCAATCCAGATTGGATGTGTTGACAAATGCGCTCGGCTTGTTCGGGGCTGAACATGGAAATAGTGTAGCAAACACAGCTTTATAGTTGGGGTTTTTGGGTAGCGGTTGACAGCCAGGAGGACATCAACTAGCGTTAAAATCGTTGGCGTTCCCGGCCAGCGGATCGGTGGAGAGGCAATTGGCCTCGTAAACTAACGGCCTCTCCATCGACAGCAAGACTGACAGACAAATGCTTGGCAGCTACTCCTCACCGCAAGCACAAAGCGTGCGGAAACTGTGGGTTCTGAGGAAAACCGCACCCACTACAAGGGTGACGTCGAGTTGCCAGCATTTTTGACTGCTCAGAACCTTAGACCGTTTATTCCAGAAGACTTAAAGGTGACGTCGAGTCAGATTGAATTCAAGGCTAAGAACGGTACTAGGGATTTTGTTGGTGCTTGGGCAAATCGTTTACTACTTGGTTAATAGGTATCCCGCATCTACAAGCTGAGTCCAGCCACTCCACCCAACCGGCTTATGGATAACGGTGCTACTCCATTGTGCTTGATGAGCAATCCAGTCCCGGCGCAGTTCGGCGTGCATTAAATCCTTGGATAGTGGCCCTTCATCGTTGTATCCAAACTGAGTTCCACACGATGGGCATATGGCGTGCTCCTCTGGAGGCTCTTCCAACTTGTTATATCCGCACACCGGACAGGGGTACATTTTTGCCACCTACAGGCACTTCGCGTTGAAATAGTCCACGTTAGTTCTGTAAAAAAAACTTAGGTGGGCCTGAAGCACTTTGCGGATAACTCCAATCGATCGACAGAATTGCCATTGTGCCATTCACACTGGACTTTGCCGCTTGACTCGTTAATGGCGATAACCGTGAGGTCTGGTGATCCAGAATTGAGCCTTACCTTTTCCCCTACCCTAAACATCGTCCTCTCGCTTATCATTGCGGCCTATTCCTTCCTTGGAGAAAACTAGATGGCTAATCAACTCAAGACTTGGGTAACGCAAGTATATTATTGCCAATAATTTAGGGGGCCGTGGCCCCCCTTTGGGGAATCCTACTACTCGTTCGGGCCGAGGTTCAGATTCACTTATATGATGCTCTTTATGTGTCTCAGTTTCAATAGTGTCTGTGGAAAAGTGGCACTAACTAGAGAAGCACCATTTCGTTTACTACTTGATCACCCCATCGTGTTTTTGCTTTTACCGGGACGCGCCAAACTTTGAGAGAAAACCCTCATGCGTGTGTCCCCGAGTTTACGGCAGCAGACCTTTGGCTATGCGTGAAGTCCCACTGAAAGCGCTACCCCTCAGCAGTCTTCCGTCACACTCGGACCAGTGCCCGTTGAAAGGCATCCCCACGTTTTCGTCGGAGCACCAGTCGCCTGATGGGTCAATGCGTCAAAGTCAGCAATAACATTCGCCTGCGATACAAATCTGCGAACCGCAGCCCAGGCGCACGAATGCGATTGCGTTTTCACCGGATTGTCTTGGGGAAATTGCATATTGTCGTAAGCCTAGACATCAATATGCTTGCATCCAAGTAGTTATCGTGTCAAGATATTTGTATGAGGGGTAGGGCGGCATACCCCGCTGCGACGTGAGCCTAGACAACTCCACATTCGCGGCAACCCCTCAACAACTTCGGGAAATAGTTTAATAGGACGGCGAGTCTGAAGGCTAAAACACAGGCCCTTGGGGCCTGAGATGCGGTTCGAGTCCGCAATCCCGACCAAGCTCTCACCTCCTGAGAGGAACCAAGGCACAAGAGAATGGCCCTCACCTCGAGGGCCGATTTTTTGGCTCAAAATATCTTGCATATATTCACAAATAATCCTTGACATTCGCATACATCCATATATAATCGCTCACAGTAGAGGAGATGTAGAGATGAAAAGCACACGGCAAACCTACAAGGTAAGCATTCTGTTAGGCGCTTTTGGCATGGAATTCCAGAAGACGGTCGCCGGTCGCAATGGCGTCCTCAAAGTCGTCACAGGGTACGCAACAAAGCATGACTTGAAAGAGTTTAATGCCGAGCAGATAGTGGATTCCATGCTTGCATTTGGGTTTGCTGACTGGAGCCGCTTCGCATGGGAAGACAGGTATTCTTTCCATCTCTTGCACGTCGTAGCGTAACGCCATTTATGGCGAAATCTAATCAGGAGAGAGGGGCAGGGCAATGTTCAAAACAATCGCAGATGTACGGAATGACCGGCTCTCGAAGCAGGTAGCCAAACAACCATTACACTACGATCAACCGATTGAAGAGCAGGCGGCAGGGCCAAGGATGTTGAGCTGGGCATTGCTGGTTTCGCTGTTCTTCTGGTTGGGCATCTTCCTTCTCGTACGGAGTTGCCACGGCCAGGAGCTACCAGAGGCGCCTGCGGCCGTCTCAGACCTCGGCACGGGTGGAGTTAGCTTTGTCGCCGCCCCGATCCACCGGCCAACCTTCACCCGGCTCGACTGGTCGCTAGTTGGTGCAGAGTGGGCAGCCAGGGCGGGAGACTACATCACAACGATGGATTGCCAGCACCAGACCAAGACCGACACGGTAGAGACTCATTCACGCCTGCGGTATACCGTCACCGTCCACACATGCTCAGAGTATGAGCTCCCCCAGGCGTTTGTAGCCGGTCGAGCGCAGTTCGCCGCGTACTCGTTCGGGATAGCAGCACTCCAGACCTTTGGACAATGGGAGCTAACCAAGCACGGCCATCGGACAGCCGCTCGGCGTCTGGCCTTGGTAAGTGTCGGCTATACGGTCGAGGCCGACATCCAGAACAAGGCGACACAGTGAACGCGCCCGGATATTCAGAAGCGCTGGAACTATTCGCACAGGATTCCGTCGCAGCCTGACCGCACCTAAACTGAAACCGCAGCACAGGAGGAAACCATGAACGTCCGCAAATTGGAAGATGCGATCGAAATGCTTGAGAAGTTGCAAGTCCAAATTCGCGCCAAAGAAAGACAGAATCCAGACATCAGCCGCGTCTTGGATCGCATTTCAAACGGAAAGTCCGACCTTCTCGATGCTCTGCGAATAGCAGTCTCGATTCAAGATGCTGCATCAAGATCGAACAAGGGCGCATAGAAAGGCTTATCGACAATGCTTGAACGCTTCCGCGCATTCCGCGATAAACTCATGGCCGAAGACGACATGATGCCGCATTCCCATGTCTTCGATTCGGCCATTCACTACACTGAACGCCCAATGTCCCTGGCCTGCGCCTGCGGAGCTTTGCTGTTGCGCGATCCCAGAACCGAATTGTGGAGGGAACTGAAATGACCTGCTGCTGCGTTGACCCTTACGGCATTTCCGGGTTCCGGCGCGTTTCCGCTGGCTGCCAAATCCACGGCCTCGAATCGCTCGCACTGAAATCGTTTGAACGCGAGCATCCCGAACTGAAAGTGAACGCCGCCCCCACCACGACCCATGCCCGAACTTCACCAACTATCGAGGGGGAAATAAGCCAATGTCTACAGAAGTAGTCTCAGTTCCGCAGAACGTTCTCGACTCGGTTTACGGTTCAACCGAGTCCGACTGGCATCAGCACGCAAACGGTAAAGGATGGGTTTACAAAACCTCCCACGTGGACGAGTCCGCCTATCTCCATCCCACTTCTATCGTGTACGGCAATGCGCGAGTGTCCGGCAATGCGCGGGTGTACGGGCGAGTGTACGGCGATGCGCGGGTGTCCGGCGATGCGCGGGTGTACGGGCGAGTGTACGGCAATGCGCGAGTGTCCGGCAATGCGCGGGTGTACGGGCGAGTGTACGGCGATGCGCGAGTGTCCGGCGATGCGCGGGTGGACGGCAATGCGTGGGAAACGTCGCCTCCATATTTGCAGGGTAGTCGCCACGCTCTAACACTGTGCTCCCGCACTCATATCGCTATTGGTTGCCACGTCCACGACATTTCATACTGGCTGGAGCACTTTAAGGCCATTGGCAAGGTGGAACGCTATACCGAAGCTCAGATCGAGGAGTATGGGCGGCATCTGAATTATTTTGCCGAGATCGCTAAATCGCTAATAGAGGTGGACTTATGAAACACAGCATGTCCGACGCCGACGAGTTCGGCCGCTACATCGGACCAGAACCTAACGATGACGACGACTACGGCATCTATCGCCGCCAAGCCATGCGCGAGCGTATTTGGAGAGCAGTCGAAGCCCTCTACTACGGAGCACATACCAGACCTACCGAGGTGCCTAAATGATCGCCGACTATACACTGCAATACGCATACGACAAGCTAACGAGCGCAGCTTGGTACGCAGAGGAAGTCATTGGCGACACACAATCTCGGGTTGCGCTCAATGACCTCGGGAACCTGGCCGTCAAGAAATCAACGCTCGATCAGATTATGACCTTCGATGTTCCCGATCACGATCTGATTGCAAGACGCTGGCGAGCTTACGCAAGGGAGAATCCCAATGGATAACTACGCCGAATTTGATCGTCAAGTACGACGGCTGCACGGAAAGATTGACCGCGAATCTCGCGAGGTTCTCAAGTTTATAGACTCTCATCCTCATCAGGGTTGGGTGATTATTTGTGCAAGAATGGCCGCATCCGCCGGGAGAGAACTTCTTGAACTCTACCGCGAAATGGAAGGGTAACTGACAAATGGGCAAGCACGCACCGTTCAACCCTGAGATTCACGCATGGGCCACCGCAGCACAGGCAGCCGAGTACCTGCAGGTCAACCCGCTTACGTTGCATCGCTGGATACGCGAGGGCAAGCTGCAAGCCACGAAGACCGCTGTTGGCGGGAGGTATAGAATTCCCGCAGCCGCACTCGTCGAGTATTTCAATCAGCCACCGGAGGGAGGAAAAAGAGATGAGCACTAACGTGGTTGTTACCGCGAAAGACCTATACGAGCTAGGAGTAAAGTACAGAGCCTGCGAAGAGGGCCTGGCTTCGATCAACGGTCAATCCGCCGCGCAATGGTGGGACACTTGCGTCAACTATGAGTGGATGCTTTGGCTTGAAGGAAAGGCTTGGAACTGGCAGGATGGTCAGCTGGCGGCGTTTGAGGCGAAGGTGGCTCCCATCTACGCGGACTACAGGGCGAAGCTGGCAGATGTTCTGCGGGAAGTCGTCGGCAACCCGTTTCCCCGCGCCACGGTGGCAGCGTGATCGCCGTCACCTACAGGATTCTTCGAGGATGTAGCACAATGACCACCAACCTAAACCGCCTGCGCTCCATTCTCACGCGAAACGGCCACATCAAGGAGCAGAACCATGCATAACAGCGAGCCGGAAGAAGTTACCAAGGCGAGAGCCGAATTCAACAAGGCGTGGAAAGCCTACACCGAGGCGACGGTCGCGAAGGGCAAGGCGTGGGTCGCGATGGACAAGGCGTGGGTCGCTTACAAAAAGGCAAAGAGGGAGAACCCAAGTGCATAACCACATCAAAGAAGCCTACGACGTGCGAGACGGCAAGCTCTACCGCAACGACCGCCTCGCCAACCAGGTAGCCAGCCAGCCGCTCCACTACACCGAGGAGCAGCGGTCAGGCCCGAAGATGCTCACCTCTGCCGCTATCCTCATCATCGCGCTTTGGGGCATCGCCGGACTGTGCGTCTATCTGTTTATCAAGTAGTAAACGATTTGCCCGCACATTCGGGGAAAGTTACCTACTACGTCCGCAAAAACCCGCTCACAGAAAGAGGTTGATATGTCCGTACCTGAAGTTTTGGAAGTGAATGACAAGCGCCACTCTGCGCTCGTTCCCGTCGTCGAGGAGCCGCAACCTCAAGGCATCATGGCCGTGGTCACACAGTTGGCCTCCAACCCTAACGTTGACATCGACAAAATTCGCCAACTCCTCGAGATGCAGGAGCGTTGGGAGGTCAACCGCGACAAAAGCGCACTGCGCCACGCCGTCGCCGAGTTCAAGAAGAACCCGCCCAAGATCGTCAAGGACCGCATCGCCAAGGTGCGAATGAAAGACGACAAAGGCGAGTTTACCTACAGCTATGCCGACCTTGAGGCCGTCTCCGGCGCGATCGAAGCCGAGCTTGCCACCTACGACGTTATCCACTCGTTCATCACCGATGACACCGCCACCAACGGCGACATCCGCGTTACCTGCGTCCTGCGCTACGGACTGTACGAGGAGCAGGGCGCATCGCTCAAGGCCCAGCCAGACACTTCAGGCACGAAGAACCCGATCCAGGCGAAGGGGTCAACTGTATCCTACCTCGAAAAGTACACCCTGCTCGGAACGCTCGGCATGGCTGCTGGAATGCCTGACCCGGACGGCAACCCAATCAAAGCGCCCTTGCCGAAGATCGACTCAGACGAGGCGTGGAGTGACCGCTGCAAGCTCATCGCCGAGGCCGAGACGCTGAAGGCCGCGACGGAGTTCTACAACGAGGCATACCAGGTCATCAACGGCATGAAGAAGGCCAAGCCCGAAGATGCCCAGTCCGCCCTCACCTCCATCAACGCGGCTTTGGACGCAGCGAAGAGGCGCTTCAAGAAATGAGAGTCATCGAGTGCGAGCAAGGCAGCGCGGAATGGCTACAGGCAAGGTGCGGGAGAATCACTGCCTCCCGCATCTGCGATGTGGTCGCCACCATCAAGAAGGGTGAAGCAAAGGCCCGCGAGCACTACCGCGCCGAGATCGTGGGCGAGCGCATCACCAAAGACACCCAAGACCACTACATGACTTGGTACATGCGCCAGGGCCGCGACCGCGAGCCGGAGGCGCGCATGGCCTACGGACTAAAGCACCGCGTCATCGTCGAGGAAGTCGGCTTCGTCCTGCATCCCGTCATGAACTTCGCCGGCAGTTCGCCAGACGGCTTGGTTCCCAAAGGCGGCATCGAGATCAAGTGCCCCAAGACTGTCACTCAGGTTGAGTATCTGAAGGCCAAAATCATCCCACCCGACTACGAATTGCAGATGGTCTGGAACATGATTTGCTGTGAACGCGAATGGTGGGACTTTTTTAGTTACCACCCTAAACTCCCGGCGCTCAAGATCAGGCTGCACCGCAACGAGGAGACGGTGGCGTTCGTCGAGGCCGCAGTCCGCCAGTTCGAGTCTGAAGTTCTTGAGGACATGGCTTTAGTTTCCGGCAAGCGGCCACGCAAGAAGAAACTCACGCTTGTGCCACCAACCGTCACGCAGCAACTACAGGCCAGCCTGGAGCTAGCATGATCCGCATACTTTTCGCCTTGCTGCTCAGGAGCGTTATCGAGAGGAGTTTCAGGAGATGAAAATCCTATTCTTCGCGTGCGGATATGAGGACGAGCGGGAATTCCCCGACAATACGCCTGATGGCGACATCGATGATGCCTTCCTCGATTGGGTAAAAAGCGATGTGGTTGGCTGGGAAAGGGTTCATGACGATGCCGCTACAGTTTGACCTACAGCCCGTCCCGAAAGGCAACAACCTCCGCGCCGCGGGCTGGACGGCTGGGTACATGCTGGTCGTCTTCCGCAGCGGGGAGAAATATTTGTATGGGCCGGAGATCGAGGAAGAAGAGCTGAAGAAGATTCTTCGAGTGCCGTACCCAGATAGTCAGTTCACAAGAGCAGTTAAGGCAAAATTCAAGGTTCACAAGTTGGGAGCAAAATGATTAAGCTAAACGCCAAAGCGAAGTGGGTCAAATTCAATCACCCGATGGGCGGCGACTGGTATCGTTGGGGCGACGTTAGTGTGCACGTGGCGATGGAAGACGGACTCTGGCATATTTCTATCAGCGTCCCGTACCGCTACCCGACGTGGGACGAGATTTACACCGCATGGTACGAGTTGGTTCCCGGGGCCGAAAACATTCAAGGAGCCATCATCCTGCCCCGCAAAGCCGAATACGTCAACATCCACAGCAATTGCTTCCATGTCCACCAGTTGACCGATGCCGAGATTGGAAGCGCGAAGGTGATCCTGTGAGCTATCACGATCTAAGCAGTTGTACGCTGAACGCTGACGAGCGCCGAGAAGAGGCCGATCGCATTTTGCGGATGCTCGACGACAATCTCCTTACTCAGAAAGAATGCGAGTTCAGAGATCGAATCAAGTACGGCGGGCCTATTTCCGTCAAACAACTTTTCTGGCTCCGCGATATCAAAGATAAGGACTTACGGTGAGCCTCTTCAAGCCAGTCGCACCACAAAGATTTTCCAAGGACAAGGTGAGCAAATGAGCTATCCTCGCTCGAACTTCGAGGACTATTTCGTCACGACGATTAGCCGCAAACAGGCCGATCCGATGATTAAGTCTCATTACTTGCATCGCTGGCCAGGTGTCTGCGTTTTGACGTTGGGAATGTGGAAGGATTGCTTTCTGGTCGGAGCGATGGTCTTTGCTTTACCCCCCAGAGAAACATCAAAACGCTATGGTGTCACTGTTGCTTGGGAATTGGCGCGGCTATACATCTTAGACTCAGAACCATTTAACAGCGAGACGTGGTTTATGGGACGGGGTATCAAGCACATCAAGCGGTATTTCCCGTTCGTGCAAATTTTGGTTTCCTATGCAGACCCATCGGCAGGCCACCTCGGCAAGATATACGAGGCTGGGAACTGGGAAAAGGACGGGCGAACCGACCAAGAGCGCAAGACCCCGAGATTCGACTACGCCGTTTCTGGAAGGGTATACTCGCGGCGCTCTCATGTCCCGGAGAACGCAGTCTTTGAACGGATTCCAAGGGTATCTAAATTTCGTTATACATACAGGCTGAAATGACAATCGAAGACCAAATTAAGACCGAAAGGGAAACGCTTCGCAGGCTCAAGTTGCGGAAAAAGTGGCTAGAGCAAGATGTTGAAGATTGCGAAGCCTTGATTCGCAAAAGCAAATACTTCTTGCTGGCCTTGGAAGTTAAATCCGAAAGGCAATCAGCGTGAGCCTCTTCAAGCCAGTCGGCGAACTACGCCCGCTCCGGGGCCGTCAGATTCCTGTGATTCCGGCCATCGCCGAGGCGATCCGCGAGGGCCACAAGCGCATCATCGTGCAAATGCCAACAGGCGGAGGCAAGACCGTGCTTGCCGCGCACATGATGGATAGGAGCGCCCGGAAAGGCAAGCGCCCGATGTTCGTGGCTCCCGCGATTCAGTTGGTGGAACAGACCTTAGCCTCATTCGAAGAACAAGGGCTATCCGATATCGGAATCATCCAAGCACAGCATCATCGCACCGATTTCCGCGCGCAGATTCAGATTGCCAGTCGGAATACGCTCGTACGCCGCAAGTTGCCAGAGATCGACTTCGCCATCGTTGATGAGGTACACGATTCCACTGCCGGATTGGAGGCCATCATTGACGGCGACGAGTGGAAGAACAAGATCGTCATCGGCCTGTCCGCTACGCCCTGGTCCCGAGGTCTGGGACTAAGGTGGACTAAGCTTATAGTCGCCGCAACCATGCAGCAGATGATCGACGACGGCGCGCCCACCGGCCTCAGCCCGTTCAAGTGCTTCTCCTCTCCCATCGATCCCGACATGCGCGGCGTAAAGAAGATTGGCGACGACTACAACGAGGCCCAGACCGCTGCCATCATGAGCGGCGAGCAGCCCATCGGCGATGCCGTCGAGACGTGGCTGAAGCACCGCCAGAACGGAAACCACCCGGGCGATCGCACTTTTCTCTACGGCGTGAACCGAGCCCACGCTCGTGCTCTGATGGAGAAGTTCCAGAGCGCTGGCATTGCCTGCGGCTACATCGACGGCGAGACTCCAGCCGAACAGCGCAAGGATGTTTTCGCCAAGTACAGGAGCCGGGAAACTAAGGTGCTCTGCAACGTCGGCGTACTGATTACCGGAGTTGACGAGGACGTGCGCTGCATCTCGGATTGCGCCCCCACACAGTCGGAGATCAGGCTGGTCCAGCGCTGGGGCCGTGGCGCGCGCTTGGCGGATTCCAAAGCCTATTGTTTAGGCCTCGATCACGCTGGCAACCTTACGCGCCTTGGCTGCCCCTGGGACATCCACCACGACACCCTGGACATGCGCGGGCCGAAAGACAAGGGCGAAGCCTACGAAGAAGAGAAGGCCGTCCAGAAGCCCCGCAAGTGCCAGCAGTGCTTCGCGCTCATCCCGGCCAAGGTTGGCCCCTGCCCGTCCTGCGGCTTCGTCTACGTGGCACCCAACCGCATTGAGCATGCGGCTGGAGAGCTAACAGAACTGATGACGAGGAAACCACCAAAGGCCAAGATGGACGAGAAGCAGTTTTACTATTCGGGGCTTCTCGCCATTGCCCAGCAGAGGGGCTTCAAGGATGGTTGGGTGAGCAATCAATTCCGGGCCAAATTTTCAACCTGGCCAAGAGGCTTGGAGCGAGTTCCGCGCACTCCGAGGAAGGAAGTAAAAGCATTTGTCGAGGAATCTCGCCGCAAGTACCTTGAAAGCATCAAGCGCCCCCGCACCGAGGAGAGGAAGGAAGCATGAGCACATCGACCGAATATCATTGCGACCACTGCCACAGGGATACTTTTAACCCTTACGATTGGTGGGAATATAACGCAGGAAGCGGCGAGCGTCACGCCTGCCCTGAATGCGAGGATGAAATGCCCGAGGAAGTCGAGTACCGGCGGAAGGTTGCGTCATGAGCCAGCACTACACAGGAGCGACCGTCGAGGCTTCGGAATGGTGCCGCAAGTGCGGCAAGAATACCCCGCACCGGATTGATGACCGTCGGGTCGGGCCGTGCATTCCCTGCATGAATGCTCTACCGGGCATCGCGCCCGGAGGCTTGCCAGCGCCAGCCGAGCAGGAGGATATGTTCAAGTGAAACCCTACTATTCTCACGCTGGAATTGACATCTATTTGGGCGATTGCCGAGAAATCCTGCCGACGCTGCCGAAGTGCGACCTGCTGCTGACCGATCCTCCATATGGCATGAACTTCAGGTCATGCCATCGCATCATTAGACATGATGCGATAGCTGGGGATGATTTTCTGCCAATAGACCTAATCGAGATGGCGATGGATAAAGTCACCCATGCGGCATATATATTTTGCAGGTGGAATAATCTTCCCGATATGCCAAAGCCCATCCAAAGCTGTCTGGCATGGGTCAAGAATAATTGGAGCATGGGCGATCTAAAGCATGAGCATGGTAGACGATGGGAAGCCTGCTGTTTTTACCCTAAAGAGCTTCACGAGTTTACCAAGCGCATCCCCGATGTAATTTTCGATGATCGGACAGGAAATGACTTTCACCCGACCCAGAAGCCCGAGAACCTGATGCGAACCATCATCCAGTGCAACATAGCAGATAGCGTCCTAGACCCATTCATGGGCAGCGGCACAACGCTAGTCGCCGCCAAGAACCTAGGCCGCAAGGCAATCGGGATCGAGATCGAAGAGAAATACTGCGAGATTGCGGCGAAACGACTCGCTCAGGAGGTCTTTGACTTTGCAGGCTGAAGAGTTCGCGCGACTACTCCACGCCCGCCGCATCGGCAAGAACCGCTGGTTGGGACTGTGCCCCGTACACGGCGACCGTCACCCGTCCCTGAGCATCGGCATAGGCAAGAAGTCGCCCATAGTCTTCAAATGTCAATCGGCTGGCTGCGCCCCTGGCGACATACTAAAGGCGATGGGACTCCGGTGGTCTGACCTGCTCGGCGAAGCGTCGAAGGAGGTCCGCGCCATGATGGGCGAGCGGGAGCGCCTTGAACTGCTAGAGAAGCAGCTTTCGCTTGTCATCTGGCTGGGCTTGCTGGAGCCGAAGAAGCGGAATTACTGGAAGGCGGCTTACCGAAGGATCGAGGCCGAATGGAAGCCTCTCTGGTGCAAGTTAAATCCCGATGAGTGCCAGCAAAAGGTCAAAGAAAAGCTGTTTCAGCGCGAACTAAAACGAGTAGGATGGACTGCGATGATGGAGGGCGTTCCTTATGGACGATGAGAGATGGTTGTTCAACGAGCTTCAGGGAATCGTGAGCGGATGGCAGATTTCTTTCGCCCGCGCTGGCCTCATTATGAAGCGCGTCAACGCCCAGATGCTCTGGCGAGAGCGCATCGACCCCGAGACGGAGGAGCCTTGCGTCTCGTTCTCCCGGTGGGTTCGGGTTTGCGCTCCACTCTCAGTCTCCACCTGTTATCAGGCGATGCGGGCCGTCGAGGAGTTGAGCGACGTTCCAGACGAGGAAGTAGCCAAGATCACGTCATCGAATTTTCCAGTCGTCCTGCAGTTGAGCAGCCAGGTAAGGAACGATCCGCAAGTTCTAAAGGCCGCACAGACCGAGAGCACGACGAAGCTCGTCGAGCATATCCAGCAGCACCACCCAAGTCAACATTTGGAGACGCGCGAGTTGCTTCGCTTCCGCCCGTCAACATCGGCGGCGGCAAAGATCAAGGAAACTCTCTGCTATGCGCAGATGAAGGGCGCTACAACGCTTGACGAGGCACTGGAGTACGTCTGCGCGGAGGCGATGGCTAGCTGGAAGGCCGAGGAAGTAGTTCTTGAGTGCATGGCCCGCGAACAGGGAAAGATGACAATCCAATGAAGTATTTCAAGCCAAAGCCAGAGCCGATTCTCTACCCCGAGGGGCCGGGAAGTCGCGAGGTCTGCAATCTCAAGACCGCCGAGGGCAAGCGCATCTATGACGAGCGCCACAAAGAGGCGTGGGTGCGCGACGGTCGGCGCTGTGGTATCTGCGGCCACTTAATCTCCTTCGAGTTCTCGACTCCCGACCACATCTCACCGCGAGGTATGGGCGGAGCACGAAGGGACGACAGGGTTGAGAACCTCCAGGCTTCGCATTTCTGGTGCAACAATCGTAAGGGGTCGCGTCGGCTCGCGCCAACGATTCACCGCGACCCACCTTCGCGCCCGAGGGAGATTGACTTCAGTGAATGGGATTCCTTGCCATTCTGATATGCCCCACCCTCGCCGCCTGCTGGCCTCAGACGTGGCCGTTATGCTCAGACGCATTACTGGCGATCCGGTTCGCGTGCGATCCTCGCACAACGGCAAGAAGCGAATTGTCGAAAGATTTACAGGTTCACGCTGGGTTCCATATCTGAGGAGGGCGAGATGAGCAAGATTCCGCAGCCCCTCAGTCGCGGCGAGGAAGAATTTGCACTCCACTGCAAGGCTACTGGCCTCCATCCTGTCCGTGAGTTCCAATTTCACCCCCAGCGTAAATGGCGCGTAGACTTCGCGTTTGTCGATGACAAGCTGGCTATCGAGATTGAAGGCGGAACGCACTCGATGGGCCGACACAACCGCGCGGATGGATATGCTGCTGACCTCGAAAAATATAACGCGCTAGCCGTCGAAGGCTGGTCGCTGCTTCGCTACACACCCGCAATGGTGACGAGCGGGCGCGCTCTCTCGCAGGTAGCCGACTTCATCGACGCATCTCGCTCACGAAGGGCATAACTTTCCCCCTTGACATAAGCATCACATTAGCCTAGTGTCACTGCATGGATCGATACTACACAGATGAGGATGTCCGCAAAGAATTGGCCTATCGGACCGCCGGTCGCATCCAGGCTGACATTGCGCGAACGATCGGAGTCAAGCCACAGAACCTTTCCCTAATGCTCCGCGGAGCCCCGATCGGCGGCAAGGTACTTGCATGGCTAGGATTCGAGCGCGCGGCTGGACTCTACACCAAGAGCATTCAGCGGAGGACCAAATGAAACACCTAAAAGCGGGAGTGGGATTTTTAGTTGGTTTTGCATTATGTGCATTATGGGTGTTGTCTATGTGGGTGGTCAGGCCGCTGATATTTCCCCGGCACGGAGAATGGGAGAGCGGCCGCTATTATGTGGGGGAAGTGGAATGCGGGCAAGTTATTTCTTTTTTTGCCCAGGATGGCTGGGACGCACTTTCAACGCCTCCAATATGGGTAGGTATTAGCCACTATGACACGTTTCGGACAGAAGCCGGAGCCAGGGCGGCGGTCGAGAAAGCGTGCAGGTGAATGAAGTTGGCTGCCGACATCATCGTGTACTTTCTGGCCGCATTTGGGGCGCTCTGCATTGCCATCATTCTGCTGGCGGGCTGGGCGAGTAAGGAGGATTAGCTGTGAGCGAACTAAGTCGCCTTCTTGTAATTTGGCTAACTGGCCTTGGCTTATGTGCATGTGGTCGCATCGTCTCCGCTACCGCTTACGATTGGATTAAGCGCAGGAGTATCCCCAAATCCGAAGAGTTCGAGCGGGAGTGCGCCGACATGATATGCGGGCCGGTTAACGGCTCATCAGGCTTTCTCATAAATCGTGACGCTTACAATCGTAATCTGCGTGAGGTCTGGAACCGGGCGCGGAAGGACAAGCCATGATCGCTGCGGTGCTGGCGTTCTGCTGCGGCTGCATCGTGGGCGCGGTCGGGATGGCTTGGTGGTTTGGGTTGAGAAGGGTGAGGCGGGGAGGATGGACGAAATGAGTAAACGATACTGCGCCGCACTGCTCCTCTTCGCCGCCCTGAACGCCAGCGGGCAGACTGGCCCGATAACATCTTCAGCCGATCCTGCGAACGGTGCCTCCGCGAATCCAGCTATCTCCGAGGACTACTGCAAGCTGGTGCCGCAGAAGCAAGACGGCAATTTCATTACTCCCGAACACTACGAATGGAATCATAGTTGGTACTACGATTGGAACCCGGATCAGGGCTGGCACGCGGACTCGGATTCCTGTACCGCCGCGTGGAAGAAGTGGCACGAAAGCCTGCACCGTGAAGGCCGTGGATCAAGGACGCCGCCAGGGGAGATCATCGTAAGGCCGAATCTGATTATCGAGCAGGAGCCAATCGTCGCGACCGTCAGGCACCTTCGCATCTGCGGCCACGAAGCGAAGGGCGACGACTGTGTGGACAAGGGCGACGTGGAGCAGGTCATACAGGAGTGGATGAGGCAGGGCGGCATCGACATCGGAATCCAGATCAGGAGCAACCCATGAAGACTGACGAAGAATACAGGGCGGAGGCGCGGCCATGAGTCACGCATGGGAGCCGCCAACCCAGCAGCGCACGATCAACGACGTTGCGTTTGTGCTGGCACTGTTCGCGGTGCTGACGTGGTTTGAGTGGAGGATGAGATGACCGAAGCTGAAGCGCGGAAGCAAGCGATTAAAGATGTGGCAGAAGAGTTGGAGTCGCCCGGATATCGTATCGCGTGGGCCGTAGAGCAGCGCACACTTGTCCTGCTGGCGGCTGATTTGTTGAGAGAGTTTCGAGATGGATACATGGGCATGTCTATTCGCAAAGAAGCGCAAGACTTGCTTCAGAAGATGCAGGCTGCGCTGCTTCCAGCCCAACGGAGGCTACAACATTCACGAACGACTAACCGTAAGGAGACGCGGAAATGAACACCGAAAATCGAGATGAACAGAACGCGCTGCATTTCTTCATCGATTGCTGCCTCAGAGAGGCTCACGAGGGAGAACTAGAGCGACTGAATAAGTGGAAAATAGCCCATACGCGCGAAGACATCGACGCTGCTTTCATGGCGCAACGAGCAGCTAAAGCAAAGATTGGGGCAGCACTTCAGGGGGCCAATAGCGCACCGCGTCCTGCCACGCCGCGAGAGCAACTGGAGAAGCGAGTTTACGCCTTGGCCGATGACCAGAAACGGCACGAACGGATGCTGGAACTGCTGACCAAGCATCCCGAGTTTGAAGACCTGATCGAGATTCTGAACCTGAATGCGCGGCTCGGTATTTTCTGACCCACTTTCCCCGCTCTACGTTGGTTCAAATCCAACACGAGGTTACACCATGAAGACGATTCTTACTCTGTCTGTACTGCTTGCGCTGACCTTCGGCGCGTCCACCGTCCACCCAACCGGCCCCACCAAGCTAGGCCCCGGCATCCCCTGCACCCTGATCCCGCCCAACGAGCCAGGGAGCTGCCACGTCAACAAGTAGTAGAATAAATCCTGCGGCGGCGTGGAAATTGTGGCTGTCATGGCTGGAAATGCAAGGACACGCTAAGTACAGAGAGTAGAGGCATCTGCTCAACGGAAAACTGGAAGCGATGGCGTCACCCGTGAATGCAAAAGTAGCGGCAGGCCGTTCGACTCGGCCATCCAGAAGCCGGTATCAAGCCCGGCCCGCAGGAAGTAGGCAACAGAAAGGGAGGCCCGAAAGCCTCCCTGCTGTGCTCTGGCGCTCACGACTCCTTTCGGGTTAGGGTGTGGGAACCTTAAATACGTTGGCAATGGCGATTACCGCATTGTTGACTGTCTGCATGTCCTCAACAGTCAACGCCGACGCGCCGAGCTGTGTTGCAAGTTGCTGCGCGATTGGAGTCATGGAATTGATGACGATGGATGCCTTCTGGAGAGAGTTTGTGCCAGAGGATGAAGCCGCCTGACCTACAGCCGCTTGAGTCGCAGCCTCAACCACGGTTGCGCGGTCTACCCAGGTTGATATCAGGCTCGTAATGCCGGGGCCGAAAGCGGTGGACTCAAGCGCCTGAACCGCAGGAGCCTTCTGGACCGCATCAGCTGCCGGCAGAACCTTGCCGAGGTCTTGACCGAGTTTCTTGAAGAAAGTGATGAATCCGCTCTGATGCGGGGTAACGGCGGGTGTTGCCATGATGGGAGTCTCCTGTGGTACGGGTTTGAACACGACGCTGGGCTGGGGAACGATAATTGGCGCAATCGGTAAAACGCTTTGCTTGGCTGGCTCCGGGGGAACTGGCTCAGACGCGGCCTGCTTTGCCTGTTCCAGCTTAAGATTGAGCGCATCCTTGAGCCCATCGCTCGCTGCTTGGGCTTCCGCGAGAGTGTCGTATTTGACTGTACCCACGTACCAGGGGCCTGCGGGAAGCGGAGCCGCTGTAACCGGCTTGACCACTCCCGTCAGCCCGACCTGATTGCGCGGTAGCGTTTCCACGGCTGGCGTCTCCTTCGGCGGGTGGGCCGCTTCGTACTTGGCGCGCGAAAATATGTTGAACACGATCATCCCTTTTGCTTGACGCCGATGTACCACTTGGCGATAGATGCCGCGGTCGTGATTCCCAAGCCGATCCCGGTTGTATATTCCTGAATCTTGGGATGCTGTGCGCCGAAGGCTTGGACTGCGACCGCTGCGGTAGCTCCATTGAGAGCGAGGAAGCTCAGGAAGCCCTGCATCGTGGTCTTCCAATCATCCCCAAGCAGGTTGTACATGACCACATCGACGAGGGGAGCGGGTTTCTCAACATCGGTCATCGATCCACCTTCCCATAGCCAAGATCGTCTTCGTCATCGTCCCTCTCGCAGGGCGGATCGGTAGGCTTGGTAGCCGGAGTGGGGGGAGGAGGAGGATGCGGAAACTCAGGTGGGCGAATCGGCGCTGTATCTGGTGCTGACATCAGTTGCTCCCGATGTTGGAATCAGGTTCTGCTGCGTGTTGACTACCATTTTGCGCTTGCCATAAGTGGTTGTCCATGCTGAAAATGCCTGCAACCCCTTTAATTTTCGGCACCAAGCCAAGCGCGATCAGCAGCGCCAGGATGATGCCGAGCAGCGCAATCAGTATGTCCTGCTTGCGGTTCTTCGTTTTGTCCATCTTTTCGAGGACATTGGCCGTGGTCGTAGTTATCAGGTTTCCGTCATCGATGGCCTTTTTCACTGCGTCCAAATCCTCCCTGATCTCTTCGTGCATTGGAAGTATTTTGCGGTCATAGAATCCCTGAATCAACATAATTATCTGCCTTTTTTCGTCTTCATTGAACTCTGGCATGGGCGTTCCGGCAGGTTCACTTCTTCCCGACGGCTCTTTGCCTTTCTTATTGAGATGCACTTCTACCTATGTAACCGGGCACGACTTGTAACTCAAATTGGAATTCGGCTCGCATCCACCGGGATATCCGCCGCCCCCTACTCCCCCTCCGCCTCCCGGCAGGATTGGGTAAGGAATGCCGGGGCCGTCCGGCGTGAAGAAAGACGCAAGTGCAAGAAAGAACGGAATCATCGCACGCCTCCGGGTTGCTGAATAACCACTGTCGGCCCAGGTATGGCGCTGTACCACTGCACCATCGCGCCAAAGACCGCGAAGACGATTGTGAGATAGACCAGCGAAATCTTTTTCATATCGACTCCTAATTCAGAATGTCGTAGTTGTATGTGCTTGTATCCGACGCTCCGCACAACACTGTAAAGCCTGTCCCTGCTGTCACTGTCTTCATTGCCGGAGGGGTGGTGATGGTTCCACCAGCGGTGTTCATACTGATGATTACGTCCGAGGTCGCTAGCTCATTCGTATTCGCTATAGTGATTGTCCCGGCTGCGGTGCAAACGAACGTCCCCTTTCTCGCTGAGGCAGGAGCAATCGAGCCGCTGACCACGAAGTTCAACGGAATCGCCGCCGAGTTCGCCAGCGTCAGGGTCCACGCGCCATTTGTGCCCACCGTGCAGGTCGGTATGAAACTCAGGCTGTTCGCGGTGCTGGCCGAACCGTTCCAGTAGGTGCCTGAGAAATAAAGCCCGTTTGCCGATGGAACGTTGCAGACAGAGACGGTCGCGGTTCCAGTATTCGCAATCTGCATGAATGCGGTATTGTTTGTCCGCGTAGAAATATGGCTGGCCCCGCTGTACGAGCCGCCACTGGAGATCGAGAAGGCCACGCCGCCGCCATTGACGAATCCGGCAAGAAAGTTGCCAGTGAACCCGGAACACTCATTGAAACCCAGATCCGTGCCTGCGGTGTTGAAAGTCGTTACTGCCGTAGCACCTGAGCAGTTGCGGTAGATGTACGGAAAGGTCGTTGTGCCGTTTCCGCCGCTGTAGACCGTTCCGGTAAAATTCAATGCCGAGGCGGAAGCCGCTCCGTTCAGGCTGAAGGTGTTGACCGCGCTCCACGTGTTTGCGTTGGAAAGCGACCCGGCGCCCAGGGTGTTGGCGCTCAACGTTACCGCTGCGGAGCCGTTAAAGGCTGTTCCCGACGACGCTCCCGAGTTCGAATTGCTCAGCGTTAGGGAGTTGGCCACATCCAGTGTTGTCGCCGTTGCTGTACCGCCGACCGTCAGAGTGCCGTTGGGACTGGTGATCGTGTCGCCACCACCGCTCCCAGACCCGCAATTGCCGGAAGTCAAACAGGGTGTCCATGCGCCGGAACTCAGTTGCCCATAGAGTTGCACCGCGGTCGAGGGAACGAATTGGACTGCGGTTCCGCTCGATGCCGCCAGCGGAGTCCATGCAAACGTGCTGCTGTTGTAGACATAAGCCGCTACGTTCGTCTGGGCCTGTGCTATTCCGCAGATCACTACAAATAGAAGCGCCAGTCGTTTCATCGTCTCTCCTTAGAACACCGACACGTTATACGCCAGGCTCGATGGCGTGCCCGTCCCGCAGACATAGACCGTGACCGTATTGGTCGAAGTCACGGAAGCTCTCAGGTAGAACGCCCCGCCAACATCGGCCCCCGTGGTTGAGGCCACCGCTACCGGATGACCAACCACTGCGCCCGGAACAGTCACCGTCCCTGAATCGCAGCTCGCAGTTAAAGCCGTGCCGGTAATCGTTCCGGTCACGCCCTCAAGCGCGGCGGCGTTCGTGAAGTTCAATTGCGTGTTCGCGCCAGTCTGAACCATCGGCGCGGATGACAGGATGCCGCCGACAGGCTTGTAAATGTACCCGCCGATACCAAGCCCCTGCTGCGAATTGAACTGCGATTTCAGGTAATAGCTCTGCTCCGAGAACGAGTTGACGTAGGCGGTCACAAAGCCAAAGCCGTAAGCCGTTGTGCCAGCCGTAACCGTGCAGCCTGTGCATGACCCGGAGAGCGGCACCCTGATCTGCGAACCGCTTGTTCCGGAGGCCGTCACTATTCCGGCCTGGTTGTTAAGTGTGGTCAGAGCCGCGTCGGTCAATCCGCCGAAGATGATGGCGTTTCCCGTCCCGGCAGTATTGGTCACGGTGAAGGTGACATATCCGCCAGTAATGTTATAGGTGGCCCCGGCAAGCGAAACCTGAGTGGCCACCGTCGCTGTGCTGGTCGAGGTCGAGGTGATGGTTCCCGTCCCGCTGGAGTTGGTGCAACCCCCTGCATAAGTCAGCGTGGCCGTCAGCGTGGTAAATCCGGCCCCGGAAGCCGTTACAGTGACCGTGGCGGAACTGACCACCCCGCCACTGGCTACGACGGTCACATACCCCACCGCCCCCACCGTCCCGCTTGAACTTGACCATCCGCAAATCGCTGTGGCCGTCCCGCTTGCCGTAAAGTCGCCAGTCGAAACCGTGGCGGTCTTCATGCCCGTCAGTGAGCCGATATTGGTGCCGCTGTTGCCCGAGTACAGGCCGCGCTCAAGGATGGGGAAATAGTTTCCTGAGTTGGCACCCGCAACATTCACAAGCGTCGGCCCCGCAAAGTATCCCCCGTTGATGCCCCACCCGGTAAAGACGAATCGGCAATTGCCGCAGTTGATGGCATTCAAAACACCGAGAGCCGGGTTCGTGGTGTTGTCTTCATGCTCGGTAAACTGGTTGAAGGTCGCCAGGCCAGCACTGAAACTCTGAATCCCCCAGGCATTTGTAGTGCCTTCCATCGACCCACCATTAAAGTCAACGCCAAAATCGGAGGTCAGCCCGGTGGTCTGGAATGATCCCTGTGTCGAGGATTTGTAATCCTTGCCCAGACAGACTGAAGCCGCGTTCGGGTTTGGGACGATAGCCCCGGCTCCCACGTTCGAGCTGTACTGGCCGCCGAGGAAGTGATAGCCTCCGCCCGCCAGCGCAACACCGCAGATCAGACCTTGCACCCACGGATTCTCAACCACGATGTCATAGCCGGAGCCGAAGAGAGCGTTATTGGATGCCGCCACGACGGTCATGCTGGACGATGCCGGTGGGGTGATGGTATTCGGGGTGCAAGTTCCGTAAGTAAACCCTGAGAGCGTCCCATTGGTCGCGCCGTAGTTAATGCCGTCTGAGGTGATATTCACAGCGGCAGTCGGAGTCCCGCTTGTTACCGTGACTGTGCCGGCGAAGGTCGTACCGCTTCCGGGAGGAATGACCGGGCAAGTTCCTGTTCCAGAACCTGACCAGCCCGTTGTGGTCGTGAGCGTCAACGACTGGAATCCAGCGGTGTTTGAGCCGGGAAGATTGAGGCAGTCATTGACGGCGCGCCCATTGAACCCGCAACGGAAGTCGGAAATATGCAAGCCGAAGCTATTGTTTCTCGTGTCCAGACCGATATCCGAGTTGTCCACCCGAACGCGAGTCACGTCGAAGTGCTGCTGGTTGTTCAGCACAATCGCGGCATTGTTGTCTTTGGTCGGGGCCGCGCTGTTCGGCCACGCGCCGTTTACGGTGATGTCGGTGAGATAGCCTGTCCAGATGTCGTTGTACGTTCCACCTTGGCAGGTGCCTTGCAGGTTGCCAGCGCAGTAGCCAAACTCCATCACGCTGTAGCCCGTCGCCGAGGCCGAAATGATGGTGTTGATGGTGCCTGATCCCCTCACTCTGACCGTCGCGCACTTGAACAGGATGTCAGCCGAGGTGATGTAGGTTCCCGGCAGGACGATGCCTTCATAGCCTGTCGAGCAAACGTCGTTCGCAAACGCCTGAAATCCAGCGTAAGAATCCAGCACTCCAGTCGGATCGACCGCGTAATTTGCCGAAGACAATTGCCCCGCCGAAGCTCCGCAGCCCACGCAGGTTCCATCAATGGTCAGGTTGTTCACCGTTACCGGAGGGGTAATCGTGACCGCCGTGGGGGTGAAATCGAGGAATGGCGACTGATACCCCCCCTTCACCACGTTCGTTTGTGCCATCGAGAACGTGCCATCCCCAAACGTAGCCACATTGTCAGGAGCGGCCCTGTACGCTGTGTCTTTCGGGCAGAACGTTACACCGCTGGGATCGTAACTTACTGAGGTAATAGTGGTTGGAGAGCCGAGAACCGTGGGGGTCTGAGTATATTGGAACCCCGGAGGGCCAACGCAAATTTGGTAGTAAGTCGAAACTCCCGGAGCCGCTTCGTTTGCCGGAGAAGTGAAAGTCAGGCTCCCAGTATTGTTGGTGCCGTTTGCCACCTGAATTGGGGTTGCCTGCGAGAACGTTCCATAGGAGCTTTGCAACGTCAGAGAACCTGTCGCACCAGACCCGCCCGCACCGGGGGCCGTGGGATCGGCGTTTGAAAAATAGACAGTGGCCGCATATCCTGGCGGCTGGCCCTTGCAATAACCGGGACTAGTGCTGGCGCTGGTGCCGCCCATCCCGGTGACTACCCCGGAACTATTCACGCGCGCCAACTGAGAGAAACTGGGGCAGTAGGACACTCCAGCCTTCCCTACCTCGACCGTTTTCGCTAAGGTGCCTGAAGGAAAAGCGACAGAGAACCCATAAGTGCAGCCAGCGGGAGCGGTGTTTGAAATCACTGAAAACGTCCCGGAATTCATGTCGATGCCGAGCGCCGTATCGTTCATCATTGCTACGGTTACAGCCGTTCCCGCAGTCAATGCCGATGTCGAGGCCGTCGTGCAAATTCCCACAACATTTCCCGAACTCTCGATTGCATTGATGGTCAAATCGCTCGCTCCGGCTACGCTTACCGCTGGGGCCACGGTGGGCGAATATCCCGATCCGCCGCTCGATAGAGTCAAATTCGGATAATTGCCGGTGTACCCATTCGGCGGATAGGCCGTCACGTTGATGTAGGCTTGCGAGGCGTACAGCTTCCCGTTGGCAATCGTCCCGGAGGTTCCCTGACTCACCGTAACCTTTGGCGCAGTCGGGCTTTTGGTAAAGAAGTTGCACGAAGGATTGCAACTCCACCCCGGAAGCGCGTTCCCGTTATTGTCCAGCGCGGCAAGAAATTCGGTTTGAACGCCCTGGCTTGACGATACTGTTCTCTGCCCGTTCGCGTCCCTGACCAGAAGAACCGCGTTGTCATCCGCAACAATCGCGCTCGGCCCGAAGCCATAGCCGGAGTTCGGGAAAACAGACGAATAATTCGAGTCGTAAGTCACCACTGGAATCGAGGTCTGATCCAGTTGGGAAAGATCGACCTGAGCGCAGGTATGCGCCC
>JBAWCO010000109.1:0-7824 GCA_049590315.1 Occallatibacter sp.
AGGCGGGATTCCGGCGATGGCGATGACGCCCGCAGTCATGCACAGGAAGGTAACCGGAAGCTTCTTACGCAGGCCGCCCATCTTGCGCATGTCCTGCTCGCCGCCGATGGCGTGAATGACTGCGCCAGCGGAGAGGAAGAGCAACGCCTTGAAAAATGCGTGCGTGACCAGGTGGAAGATGGCTGCCGAATACGCTGCGACGCCGCAGCCAAGGAACATGTAGCCGAGTTGCGAGATGGTGGAGTAGGCTAGCACGCGCTTGATATCGTTCTGTACCAGGGCGATGGTGGCGGCAAAGAGGGCCGTGGCCGCGCCGATGATGGCGACTATGCTGAGTGCGAAGGGTGCGTGGTCGAACAAGACGTGCATGCGGGCGATCATGTAGACGCCGGCCGTGACCATGGTGGCCGCATGGATGAGCGCTGAGACGGGCGTGGGACCTTCCATGGCGTCGGGCAGCCAGATGTAGAGCGGAAGCTGCGCGCTCTTACCGGTTGCGCCGAGCAGAAGGCAGAGCGCGGTGGTGGTGAGAATGCCGTCTGTCCAACCTGGATTGGCAGCGAGCTTTGCGGCGATCTCAGAGAAGGTGAGCGTGCCGAAGTTGGCCAGCAGAAGAAACATGCCGATGAGGAAGCCGAAGTCGCCGATGCGGTTGACGACGAAGGCTTTCTTGCCCGCGGCGGCTGCGGACGGCTTTGTGAAGTAATAGCCGATGAGGAGATAAGATGCGAGGCCCACACCTTCCCAGCCGACAAACATCAGCAGGGCATTGCCGGCCAGCACCAGAACCGTCATGAAGAAGAGGAAGAGATTCAGATAAGAAAAGTAGCGGTAGTAGCCGTCTTCCTCGTACATGTAGCCGACGGAGTAGAGGTGGATCAGGAAGCCTACGCCGGTGATGACGAGCAGCATGACCATCGAGAGTTGGTCGAGGACGAAAGTGAAGTCGACGTGGAGGGTGCCGATGTTGAGCCACTGGCCGAATGTCTCGACAACAGGAAGTGGGGCAGGCATCGGCATATCGCCAAACATGATGAAGCTATTTCCAACGACAGCAACAAACGAACCTAACGGCGCGAGCAGCGCAATTATGGTTACGAGCCACTTCGGCAAGCGACGGCCCAGCAACCCATTGAGCAGGAAGCCGGCGAATGGTAACAACGGAATCAGCCACAGTGGGAATATTGCTGTCATAGTTTCATCAGGTCGATGCGGTCGACGGCCAGGGTTGCGCGTGCACGGAAGACGGCAATGATGATGGCGAGACCGACTGCAGCTTCGGCCGCGGCCACCATCATCACAAAGAAGACAAAAATCTGGCCCTTCACTGCATGGGGCTGTGCTGCGAGGCATCCTTGCACGGCCGCATCGCAGTACTGCCATTGATGCGCAAAGGTGACGAAGGAGAGGTTGACTGCGTTGAGCATGAGCTCAATCGACATGAACATTGTGATCAGATTGCGCTTGATGAGAAAGCCGATGATGCCGAGTGAGAAGAGAATTGCGCTCAGAAGCAGGTACCAGGAAAGGGGGACGGGCTGCGAGAAAAGCGAGCTCATTTGCCGGCCAGCCTTTCTCGGGGTCCGTGGGCATCTCCGTTGCCATGTGGATCGCCAGCCCCGTGGCGAGCGAGCGCGACTGCGCCGAGGATGGCGATGAGGATGAGGACGGAAGTAACTTCAAAGGGAAGCAGTAGTTCAGTGAAGAGCACCTTGCTCAGTTCTTCAGTCGATGTGATGCCCTGGCTCAACCCGGCCGTGCCCAAGCCCTGCACGCGAAGAATGATGGTGGCGATCACCGCGAAGATGGCGGCGACAGCGGGAAAGCCCACAGCGCGCCAGGTGCGGCTGCCCATGGTTCGCTCCTCGCGCCCAGCATTGAGCAGCATGACTACGAAGGTAAACAGCACCATGATGGCGCCGGCATAAACGATGACTTGCGCGGCAGCCAGAAACTCGGCGCCAAGCAACAGGTAAAGCACAGCGAGAGAAGTCATCACCACAATCAGCGAGAGCGCGCTGTTAATGGGATGGGTCTGGAGGAGAAGATTGATGGCTCCAGCCAGGCAGAATCCGGCAAAAACAAAGAAAAAGATCAGATGCATTACGCCGCTCGTAATGGATTCAACAACTTACGGTATCCACTCCCGTAGTTGGCTGAGAAATGCATAAATCGTGTTCTTTCCCCCAGGAAGACGCTCCCAGGTCTCGTTACGACGACTGACGGCATCTTTACTATGCCGCTTTGCAGGTTGCCTCAAAGAGGAAAATCCCGACGAGCGAATCCGCGATGTTGAACCCACGCGGCTGCCAAGAAAGCCAAGAATATCATGGACACCGGGGCAGCTGGCTGACGGCGATTCGCACCTGCGATTTTGAACGTAGAACGATGAATCTCTGATTGCTTGACAAGCTCCTTGACCTCAAAGTGCGTTGCATCAATCCTGTTCCCGGGATTCCAAAACCCCAACAAAGAGGAGTGGGCCCAATGCGTCACGCCTTGGTTGTTATGATTCTTTTCTGCTCCTGCGGTTTCGCTTCCTACTCACAAACAGCAGACGAATTGATTGCCAAAAATATCGAGGCCCGAGGCGGGTTGGAAAAGATCAAGTTGGTCAAGCTTGTCCGCATCACCAGCAAGATCGCGGGTGGTGAAGGTTTTACCATCGCTGCAGGCCAGGAGAACCAGCGCCCGAACCTGATCTGGGAGACGCATACGCTGCAGGGTATGACGGCGGAGTCTTCGATGGCTGCGAGAGCTGGAATGCAGGCAGAAGAGGATCGCGTGCGCGAGAGGGATTGAGATGCGGTTGCGATGAGCTGGTCGGATGGTCCGGCTCGCTGAGGGTTCGGGGGCTAGCCCAACTGGCTGAAATTGACGGGGAGCTTATCGAAGTCGACCGTTCCGAGACCCTTGGCGGCCGCCATTTGCAAGTAGGGTAGGTGTTCGGGGCCGAGGTTCCACCAGGCTTTGGCAACGTAGGCGTCAAGGGCTACGGGGTCGGTGCCGGCTACCATGGTTTTCTTGAGGACGACGTCTTCGAGGTTTCCCCCGGTTGGGCCGTTGCGGATCAGGATGCGGTAGCCGTCGAGGAGTGTGACGGTGGGCAACATGAAGTTGGCCAGATCGGCGAGACTCTGGTGAATCTGCTGGTGAAGACGGTTGCGCTGACCGCCCAGGATGCCGTACCAATTCTTCATGCCAAGGGTGACGCCGACCAGGCCGTGGTGCTTGGCGATGGGGAGGTTGATGATCTTGTCTGCCTCAAGGAATGGCGTGAAGACGGGCCAGCTCTTGAGGACTACGCCGCCCAGATCGACTTCGCGATAGAGCTCGGGGTCGGGAAGGATGACTTCGGCACCCTCGGCGCGGGCTGCGGCCTGAATACCGGAACGCTGGAAGCAGCGGCGAGGCTCGTTACAGCTCACGTCGGTCACAATGACGCGCTTGGCGCCGGCCTGCCAGCACTGGCGGATGACTTCGGCGACGACTTCAGGGTTGGTGTTGGCGGCTTGCTCCGGTGTGCGGTCCCAGGCGATGTTGGGCTTGAGGACGACCACATCCTGATGGCTGACAAAACGGCGAATGCCGCCTAGATCTTCAAGCGCACGTTGGACCAGGGCTCGCGGTTCGCCACCCTGGACAACAGTGAGGTGCGGGAATTGAGGAGCGACGCCGCTTTGGCTCGACGAGATGCGATGGTCGCGGCGGGCCTGCTCAGCCAGGGCCGGGACCGGACGGAAGCTGTGTTCGCTGAGCCAGACGGCGGCTGCGGAGGCACCCGCAGCGACTCCGCCAACGCGAAGCAGTTGGAGCATGGCTTCGCGGCGCGTCAAGGACGAAGGTTGCGGGGGTGGATTCGTTTCGCCGGCCATGATGATTCTCCCGGTCAGATTTCCATCAGATGAATGCGCTGAGGATCGTTGACACCCAATTTGTGTTCGGCGTCGGCGGCGGTGGCGATATAGCGGGGCGGACGGCCAGCTATATCGAATGTAGGCAGGCCTTCCTCGGCGCGCTTGCGTTCAAGGATCTGCCACGCGGTGTGGTCGAGTGCGACGCGATCTTCGCCGACGATGAGGGCGTTCGGTTGCCAGAGGCGCTCTGGGTGAAAGCCGGGACCACCGTCGTAAACCGAGGAGATGGCGTCGCCGATGGTGAAGCGGACTTTCTGACGAACGGCCGGAATGCAGTTCAGATCGGCCACGCATGGATTGCAACCGCCGGCATGGAGCTCCTGCGGATGCTGAACCACGCCGTACATATTCTTCATCGCGAATGTGACACCGGCCATGCTGTGATCCTTGAGGATGGGCAGGCCGATGACCATGGCGCACTCGCGGGTGAGGATTTTGGAAAGCTTGACGTTGACGGCGGAGCCAAAGGCTACAGGCTCGTCCTCGAATCCGGAAACGTCGGAGCCGAAGCAGCGGACGCGGCTGGGATCAGTGTTGATGGTGAGACCACAGGCTTTCAGGTCGCCGGCATTGCGATCCCAGATGATGATTTCACCGGGCTTGACGCCTGCCTGTTGAAGACGCTCGCACACGGCGAGAACGAGGGCGAGATGGGTTGAGATTCCCTTGCCGCCGAGGCCGTTGGTCTTGAGGCCGATGACCTTGCCTGGGCCGGGGGGCAGGATGTGTTTCCAGGCTTCGATCGGCTTGTCGCGGCCAGTGTAGGCGACCATGGCGCGATCAAGGAGAGCGAGGACACGCTTCTCATCGAGTTGGCCGTCGGTGCCGTGGAGCGCGGGGTCGCGAGCGACGACGACCTTGGATTTAGCGTCCTGTTCAAGAACGGCGGCCAGGCCGAGTCGGCTCTGCGTACCTAGCAGAAGAGCTCCGGTGGTTGTGGTTTTGAGAAACTCGCGGCGGTTTTCCATGACGACCCTCACATTCAATCTTTCTGTTCCCGCGTTTCGAAGTCGCGAAGACGGGATCTCGATTTCGGAAATGGTTTAGAGTTTCGCTTCCACGCCGTGCGCGAGAGCCAGGAGGGCATCGGGCGTGCTGGGCGTGGATTCGTAGGCGACAATGCGAACGAAATTAGGGCCCTTGCGGAAGACGACGCTTTGGGCGTAAGCCACGCCCGCATCCCCCAAGGTGACGATCTTGGCATCTTTGGTCTGGCTGGTTGCGAGGATTTTGGACGCGCCCGCAGCATTGCCCATGGTGTAGACATCGACGACGGCTTCCAAATGGCCCTGGTACTTGTAATCGGATGTCGAGGTGGAGACGACGCCGGCGGAGATGTATTGTTCGGCGTCGCCGTCGATGTATTGCCAGAGATCCTTGGCGGCAAAGACGCGGGTGTCGCTGGTTTTGTCCCAACCGGAGATTGCGCCGGATGCGGGAAAGGGATTGATCGGGGTCTTCTTGCAGCCGGCGACAGTGGCCAGAAGCGCGATGGCAGCTATGGCCAATGCGAGGTCTTTCAGGCGGGAAGTGCGAGGAACACAAAACATCAGGGGAGATCTCCTTCTATTTGCGGTTGAGCAGGATCTGGCTGGCGGGCGAGCGGCTTTCACCGATGCTGGTCACGTACACCGCCGGATGCTCCTCGAGCGGACAGGCGTACTCGCATGCGCCGCAGCCGACGCAGCGGCTGGGATCAATGCGCGGCTGCTTGAGGGTTTTGGTGTTGCCGGCGGAGTCGACGACCTCCGCTTCCTGGACATAAATGGCCTTGGGCGAGACAGGGCACCACTCCTCGCAGACAATGCAATCGGTGGCCATGGCCCAGGGCAGGCAGCGGCCACGGTCATAGAAGGCTGTGCCGAGGCGAACAGGATGGTCTTGCTGGCCGACGCCAACCACCCATCCCTTTTCCTTGGGTGTGATCTGCCAAATTGCGCCAGTGGGGCAGACCTCAGAGCAGAGCGTGCAACTGGGCTCACAGTAGCCTATACGCGGAACCAGAGTGGGGGACCAGAGGCCTTCGATCCCAGCTTCTTCAAAGGTGGGATGGAGAGCGTTGTTGGGGCACACCTTCATGCATTCGCCGCAACGGATGCAGCGGGAGAGGAAGTCGGACTCGTCGAGAGAGCCGGGCGGACGGAGCAGGCGCTCATGACGGTCCTTGCCGAGTGCGGTGTTAGTGCGCATGAGGGGGACGATGGCGGCACCGGCGACGAGGCCGGTGACGGTGCGGCGACGGCCCAGATCGGGCGAGGCGACTTCATGCTCCTTGCGGAAGAAACGGAAGGTGAGGCTGTCATGTGGACAGGAGCCGACGCAGTTCATGCACATGAGGCACTCAGGCTTGCGCCACGGCGCGCCGCCGATGGGGTCGTCGCCGCCCTGGCAATGGAGCAGGCAGCGGTTGCACTTGTCGCAGGCGGATGGATCTTTGTGCAGGCCGAGTATCGACCAGCGGGAGACCGCACCCAACAACGCACCGAGTGGACAAAGGCCGCGGCACCACAGACGCGTGATGCGGAAGCTGGCCGAGACAATGGCGACGAAGATAACGCCGAAGATGAGACTTTGGTCAAAATGGGGCTGCCGGAAGTCGAGAACAGTGGCCTGAAGCGCGGAGTGAAGGGTTTCGCCGGTGGCTCTAATGGCCGCGATGTGGCTGTGCTCGAGAGGCAAGAGAAGTGCGCGGGCCGCAATGTTGAATGCCGGCATCAGAGAGAGGCCGAAGGACCGAACGAGGAGGCTGAATGGGTCGAGCCAGCCGATGGCCGCCGAGCCGAAACATGCCGCGATGAGTCCGGCGATGAGCACAACATATTTGCCGGTTTGCCAACGTTTGTAACGGTTGGATTCGATGCGCTGCTTACCGCGCTTGGCCTCAGACGGCAGGTTGCCGACAAAGTGCTGGATGGTACCCATGGGACAGATCCAGCCACAGAAGAAGCGGCCGAGAAAGAGTGTGGGCACCAAGACGATCAGGGAGAGCAGCAGTCCGCGATAAAGAGCGTGACTCGCGAGGGCGTTGGCAAGGGCGACCAGCGGATCCAGTAGAAAGAAGAGCCGAACCGGAGCGCGCATATGAATATCGCTGGTAGCTCCAGGGGCGGGACGGAGCGAGGTGAAGATCAACAGCGCGACGAACACGAGCAAGAAGAAGATTTGCGAGATTCTTCGCAGCAGCGGCAACCGGGAACGGGCCACAGGACTCCTCTGCACGGCGGCGTTAGCCATTCAGACCGAATGATCGTCGCCCATACAAGGACAGCGCCGTGACACCCATCACGAACGGAGATCGTCGACACTAGCGGGCGTGAAGAGGGACGGTGCTTGCGAGCCGGAGATACAGCCGACATCATGCTGCGGAATTGGCCAACAAGTAAAACGGCCAGCCCTCGGGCTGGCCGTTTCTTTCAGTTGTGGGAGAGGGACTATTTCCTCTGGCGGGGGTGGCCCAGAGAGATGACCTCCAGGGCTACCGGAGCAAGGCCGGCCTTGGTGATGTTCAATTCCTGGGCGGCGGCATAGGAGAGATCAATGATGCGTCCTTCTGAAAGGATGCCGCGATCGTTGATCCGCACAATGACTGATTTGTTCGTTTTGAGATCGACCACCTTCACCTTTGTCCCAAAGGGCAAAGTTGGGTGGCAGGCCGTCATGGCATACATATCAAACCGCTCGCCGCTGGCCGTGCGGTGGCCGTTCCGCACCTCGCCGTACCAGGAGGCTATTCCTTTCAAAATGTCTTTCCTGGCAACCGCAGCTGTCTTCGGCGCCAGGCGGGCTGGCGTCGGGCTCAGGGCCGGAGCACCGGGAGGAGCCATAGAAGCGGGGTTGGAAAGTCGCGCATCTGCCTGCACTGGGGGAGTGGCAAAGAACACCACCGCACCGGCCAGCGCAACGGATG